>CAZEIY010000696.1:0-2246 GCA_964512375.1 uncultured Rickettsiales bacterium
CCCTGGGTCCGCGCCGACAAACTGCAACCTGAGTCAGCCGGATAAGCACGATCGGTATTACCTGTGGGCTGGAGCGACATCGACGGCAATGCTGCCGCATACCTGTACCAGTGGTCGATCGAGGACCCCTCTGGGAATGTGGTGCCCGGGGGCACAGCGGCGACTCTCGACTTCAGCGCGACCCTTCGCGGTGACTCCATCACCGTCGAGGTGACACCCACCGACGGCACAGACTCAGGCTCTACGGTGCTGGCTGGTCCTGTGGTCATCGCCAACACCCTGCCCTCTGCTCCAACCGTCGAGGTCACACCCTCGCAGCCGACCATCAGCGACGACCTGACCTGCAGCATCACCGGCGCGTCGACAGATCCCGATGTGGACGACGGCATAGACAGCCTCAGCTACGAGATCTCGTGGTTCGAGGGGTCCACCCACCAGCCTCCGTACGACGTGTCCTCGGCCGACACCTCGGGCACCTCGATCGTCCCCGCAAGTGCCACTACGACAGGGGAAACCTGGGCCTGCGAGGTGATTCCCTCGGACAGCGAGGGTGCCGGCGCGGTGGGAGATGACTCGGTGCAGGTGGCGCTCAACTGCAGCGGTACAGCGCTCCAATTCGACGGCCAGAGTGGCTGCGCTCAGGACACCGGCAATGTGTCTTTGGCCAGCTCATCAATGACGGCTGCGGCCTGGGTGTATTGGGCGGGTCCCACCACTGGATATACGAATACCGTCCTGGCCAAGAAGTCCGGGGATGGTGGAGGTTGGCTCGGCTACGCCATCAACGTCCAGGCCAATGGCAGCGTGATGTCACGGAACCATATTGCGCCGGGACCTGCGAACTCCTCCTTCCTCGATCTGAGACCCGCAGGTGATGTTCTGCCTGAAGACCGCTGGACTCATCTTGCCCTGACCTACGACGAGACCACCGGAACGGCGACGCTCTACCTGAACGGCGAGGTGCTCGCTACGGAGTCGGCGGGCTCGGGCCTCTACTACTCCACCACAGCGGGCAGGTTCTCCATAGGCTGCAACACCTATGATTACGGCAGTGGCCTGGTGGAAGAAAGCTCCTTCAACGGTCTCATCGATGAGGTGATGGTCTATGACTCGGCGCTGACAGAAGCCGAGATTGGAGAGTTGCTCGAGACGGGGGCAGTCTCCGTTACCGCTCTAGCCGAGTACCACCTGGACGAGGCCAGCGGCACGGTGCTCAACGACTCTTCGGGTAATAACGCGGCGTTGACCCACAGCGGCGCATGGAGCAATGAAAGCCATTGCGATGCCTACCAGGACCTCGACGGCGACGGAAGCCAAGCGTTCGAGGACTGCCACGACGACGACCCTGATTCTGCGGTGCGCGCCGACGACGCCAACTGTGATGGAGTCGAGGACGTCATCACAGCCAGCGGCCTCGACCTCCTCGCCGTGCCGGCCGGCACCTTCGAGATGGGCTGCACGGCGGGGCAGTCTGGCTGCCAGACCGACGAGTCCCCGGCTCACACGGTCACCCTGAGTCAGGGCTTCTGGATGGGGGAGACCGAGGTCACCCAGGGCCAGTGGCTTGCCGTCATGGGCACCAGTCCTTCGGCGTTGACAAGTTGTGGGGCAGGCTGCCCGGTCGAGAGCGTCAGTTGGTACGACGCCTTGAGCTTCGCCAACTCGGTTTCGGCAAGTGAGAGTCTGGCCCCCTGCTACGACCTGAGCGCCTGCACCGGGACCGTTGGTTCCACCTTCACATGCAGTGCTGTTGGTGTGAACAGCCCCACCAGCTCTGTGTATGCCTGCGAAGGCTACCGCCTGCCGACCGAAGCGGAGTGGGAGTATGCAGCGCGGGCGGGCAATGACCTGCTGTATGCCGGCTCCAACGATGCTGATGACGTCGCCTGGTACAGCAGCAACTCCTCGTCTACCAGCCACGAAGTAGCCCAGAAGGATTCCAACAACTGGGGCCTGTATGACATGAGCGGAAATGTCTGGGAGTGGGTGTGGGATGGGGCGGCTGCCTATGGGGCGGCTCCAGTTGTCGACCCGGTGGCGGCGCCGTCCACGACGCGCGTGCTGCGCGGAGCCTCCTGGGACAACACGGCCGATGCGGTGCGGGTCTCCTATCGTTTTGACGAGCCCAACGCGGACAGCCGATACGATCGCCTCGGCTTCCGCATCGTCCGCACCGTGCCCCGCGTCGATGCCGACAACGACGGCGCCTTCTTCCCCGAAGACTGCGACGACGACGACCCGGCTAT
>CAZEIY010000697.1:0-2244 GCA_964512375.1 uncultured Rickettsiales bacterium
CTCAGCGGCAGCGGCCTCAGCGGCAGCGGCCTCAGCGGCAGCGGCCTCAGCGGCAGCGGCTTCTTCCTTCGCTTTACGTCGCACAGCTCGCTCCTCATCCCGCTTCTTGCGGTCTGCAGCACGCTGTCGCTTCTTCTCAGCCCGTTCGAGGATCTTCTCGATGCTCCTGATGTAACTACGTACCGGGTCGTCCTCGGCCACGGGAGAGCCGGATTCCTCCATCACAGAAATGTACTCATTGTAGGTCTCGATGGCGGTCGGATAGTCCTTGCGAAAATCCCCCTGCAGGATGGCTAGATTGACCAATGCATCGGCACGGTATTCACCGGGTGCGGAGGCGATCTCGTTGTAGAGCTTCTCTGCTCCGTCGTACTCACCAGTACCGCGCCGTGCTACCGCGAGATTCAGCTGAATAGGCACGTTCGCCGGCATCTTTCGGTGAGCACGCTCCAGCAACTCCCGCGCCCCCTCAAAGTCAAAATTGATCAACTTCAGGTGAGCAAGATTCACCATCGCGCCCAGGTCGCTGGGGTTCAACGCCAGAGCCTTCTCGAAACGATCGGTCGCCTCGAATTCACGTTTATCCTTGCTCCAACCCTCGAAGCGGTAGTTGACCAGCCCAAGATTTGCCTGAATAGCGGAATTCTGGTCGGCACCAGGCACCGACTTCTCTGCCTTCAGAAAGACAAAGCGCGCCAGTTCCAACTCTCCCATGTCCATGTACGACAGGCCGAGGGTGTTGTAGGCATCAACACTGTTGGAGTCGATCTTCAGGATGGCCTTCGCCTTCTTCTCAGCGATCTCCGGCTGGCCCATCTTCCTGTAGATCCTCGCCATGCCGTTGAGCATGTCGACGTTCTCAGGCTCCTTGTCGAGGCCCTGCGTATAAATCTTGGTAGCCGAGGTGAAGTCCCCCGAGCGCTCATACGATATGGCGAGAGAGAGAATGGCCTCTTTCCATTCCGGCCGCTGCTCGAGCACGCTCTTCAGACTCTGAACGGCGTCTCGGATGAGATCCTGGTCGAGTTGCACGAGTGCGAGGTTGAATCGAGCCTCAGTAAAGTCGGGTACCAATGACAACGCCTGATTCAAGCGACTTGCAGCGCCCATCAGGTCACTCTCACCACCAGCGACGCCCTTGCGCAGCATCATGGCCTCTTCAAACAACTGCTTTGCACGTTCAGCAGGCAGCGCCTCCCAGATGGGATAGCCATCAACATCGAAGAGTGGATTGCCAAAGCTATCGACAGCCTGGCGGCGACCGTCAGCGGCGATGTACATCCCACTCTCATCGATTGTCGCGCCTTCAAGACCAGCCTCGCCTGTCGGGGGGCCTGTTTGCTGTGCCTCCGCAGCAACAGGAGCTGTACCCTCCGGAGCTACGGCTATCGGCTCCGCTGCAGGCTCCGAATCTTCAGCGGCTGTCGCTTCCTCGACCTGAGCAACTGTACCCTCAGGCGCGACCGCCTTCTTGTCGTCGTCACCGGTGTCTTCTTCGGCCTGCTCAGCAGCAGGCTCAGCCTCGATAGAGCCCGAGGTCTCAGGCTCCTTCTTCTTACAGGCAGGAAGAAGCATCGCCCCAATCAGGAGGGCGAGCATCGGATTCAAGCGCAGCCAACTCATCGGCGACCTCGTCGCGCGAAACGATTTGGAGTGCTCGGCGAAGGTGCCGCCGAGAGTTCAGGGACCTCTTCGATCGCCTTAGGCAGCGTCAGGCTGTCCGAAGGAATCGTAGTCGAACGCTCCGGCTTGGGAACCGGATAGGTGTTCGGATCGACGCGGCTGAGTTCATCAAGAGCCTCATCAATCCACTTGTTGTGACGCTTCTTGTCCTTGGCGGTATTGACCAACTGCTCAAAGAGTTGGACGGCAGTGGCTTCGAAGGGCTCAGCCGAGGCGCTCAGCTTGTCGCTATAGAGGTAGAAGTACTCTTCCTCATTAGGATTGTCGGGATCGTATGGAATTGGGGCCTGAAGCCAGGTCTCTCCATGACGCTTGAAGCTAAGTGCCTTGTAATAGAAGGCAGCACTACCCCACTCGAAGTCATTGTATTCCGAGACGAACGCATCGAAAGACGCTGCGATTTCCTTGTTCCACTCCAGCTTGCGATCAAAGACCTTCTGGAGGACCTCGACATCCTGACTGTCAGGAAACATGAGCTTCTCGTACTCAGCGAACTCGACGAGCAGCGGCTGAAAGGCGATCTCAGCGCAGATTCTCATCCCGACGCCGCCCAGGTCGGCC
>CAZEIY010000698.1:0-2244 GCA_964512375.1 uncultured Rickettsiales bacterium
CTTCCTGCCACGCTTGGGCTAGCCCACTTATCGGGATCGTAATGGTCTACGTCTTCCCAAGGATTATTCGCCTTCTTCGATCCCTTCACTGGCACCTCCGTAGCAAGCTCTACCGGTTCCTCTGCCTCGTAGGACCAGGGAACCCCGGCTTCGATGTAGGCGGGACCGGTGCTGTGTTCACAGTGCTGACAGGTTGTCATGGCGGCGACGTGTGAGTCAACTGTAGCCATGGCACCTATTAAGCATTTATCGCAATCTTCAGGGTGTACCCGGAACGGTTGCTCCTCGGATACGAGGCGAAGCCGCCAGTGGCACCCGGTTATAAAAGAGGAAGCTGTTTTCAAGATCGCCCTCCAGGTGTCCCCCCCCTGGTGTAGTACTACTCCGGGCGCTCGTCCAGCTTGACGTAGTCGGGCAGGGGGAACGGGTTCTGCGCGGCCTTGAAGAGCCGCTGCTTGCGCTCGTTCTGGAGGAAGTGCTGGAGGGCGTACTCGGTCTTCTCGGCCAACTCCTGCCGCGCCTTGTTGCCACCGCCCTGCGTGCCCTCGCGGGCCAGCCAGCGAGCGAGCACCTGGGCACCCCAATCCTCGTAGTACTGGTCGAAGCCCTCGGGGAGAGCCTCCTTGGGGTAACCCTGGTGGATCACCCAGGCGAACCGGGAAATGAGCGGGAGCGGTGCGCCGTTCAACCGCGCTCTGGCGAGCACGGAGAGAACGACCGCCTTGGTGGTTGAGGGGCAAGCGGCGACCACCTCCGAAGCTGCCTCCCCGATGGTGTCGTACAGCTTGATCAGGTCGGTGTTCAGCATCGTGGCGCTGCCGGTGCTCTTGTAGGGACGGGAGCAGGACCACATGCCCCGGATAGCCGCCACCACGCGGGTGTTTACCTGCTTCCCGGCGAGGGAGAGGATGTCCAGGCCACTGCGGGTGAGGTGGTTGTCCACACCGGGCATGGCGCTATCCGCGAAGCTGCGGAAAATGAGCACGCGAACGGTGACGGGTTTCTCCTCCGCGAAGAGGCTCGCCAGCGCCGTGATGTGATGCTGCCCGTCGCGCAGCAGACCGTCCTCCGCGAAGGCCAGACCCTGGTGCGTGTAGGTCCACTCACCGCGAATCATCGCTCTGGCGTACAGGTACACCCGGTTCCGGCGCAGGTTGCGGTTCTTCTCCGCGTCGGCGTGTTTGAGGTAGCGACCCGCCGCCTCCCAGTTGAGGTCTTCCACGGTGACGGTCATGCCGTCGAGGGTGAAAGGCCCCGCCACGAGGGTGCCCTGAACGGGTGGGTTCAGAGTAGCCGCGCTATCGTTTGTCGCAATTTGTTCCATGTTTTGATCGACTCCTGTGTAGGTTACAAGGGTGTTTTTAGCAAAGCCTTGCCGCTCTGTCAAGATATTCTTTTTCAGTTTCTGCTGCTGCTGCCGGTACGAAGGAATCTTGCGAGCTAGCCGCCAACGCCGCACGGCTTCCCGCGTAACGCCGCACATCTTCGCGATCTGCGGGTCGGGACGCTTCCCCAACAAAAACAAGGCATCCGCCGTGAGTTTTGTAGGGCGTTTGTTCGTGACGGCGTTCTTACGCGATGTTTCGCGGCGAAGGCATCCACAACTTTTCGTGTTCCCGTTGACCAGGCTTGACCCCCAAGTACAGAAAGTCTCACCACAGTCACAGGTGACGATCCAATGCTTGCTGACAAGCCGGTTGAGATTGGTTGGCGCTGGTCCTACCAGCACAAGGCGACCGTACCGGGTGCCTTTTTCCAGTGGGGGCAGTGGTTTACGCCCCCTCTTCTTCTTAAGCTTCATTTGCTTCCTCCCAGACCGCTCGAAGGAGGTCTTCCAGCTTCTTGCGGTCATGTGCTTAAACCTCCAAGACCAGCACCAGCCGGTCAGGTGCTACGTCGAAGATGCGGCCACGGCTCATGGGTACGTCTTCGATGTTGAAATCTGCGCGGGGCTTGCGCTCCACAGCGGTCCCAGCGCGGCTCGCGAGCCAGTCTTCTGTGTTGGTGAAGCGTGTTGGCATCCCATGTCGTGCCTGGTACTTGATGCCCTCGTACCAGCCCGTGGCCGAGGAAAAGCCGTATAGCTCAAATGTGATGACCACGTTTAAATCCTCTATTGGTAGCTCGGTACTTCGTCGCTCTCTAGCAGCGAGCACCGGCACTTGATCCAATGGTTTGTGTCCCCGGTTGGATACTTGCGGTCGCGGTGCTTGAACACGATGCCTTCGTCGCCATCAGCCATGG
>CAZEIY010000699.1:0-1087 GCA_964512375.1 uncultured Rickettsiales bacterium
CCAGCTTGTTCGCGCTTCCCGCCGCGAGCGCCGTTCCCATGCTGAGAAGCGCCACCAGTCCGGCTACCAAAGCCACGGTCCGACGCAATGATGCCCCCATCGACAGCTCCCCTCGTTGTCGCCAATTTCCGCGGCCAAGACTAGCGCGCTGGTATTGTGAGGGATAGTTTCGGAATAGAAAGTCGCTCCCCAGAGCCGAGGAGGAGAAAACATATCGTGCTTCAGGCAACCTCTACGCTATCGCTGATCTTTCTGCTCTCTACTCCTGCGCTGGCAGCAGAGAACGGGGGGGCTGAGGCCAACACACCTGACACCGCCGATCCGGTCCAGAATTCTGACGCCACCGATCCCGTCGAGGACTCCGCACAGGTTGCGGCAACGCAGGAGTTACTAAAGTCCAGCGCCGCGGCCCACCAGGAGCACTGCTCGAATCCACCAAGCACTGACCTGGAAGTGGTCTCACAGAAGTTCGCAAAGATCGGGAGCGCATGGTCTCAGGTTAACGAGCGCTACACGTCGCTTTCGGAGGGACCCCTTCTGTACTGGCGAGGCAAGCTTGCCCTCTGCCTGGCGCAGCAGGAGAACGGAACACAGGACCTGCATCAGTTCATCGCGCTGGACAAAGCCGGCGAGCAGTGGCCGACACTGTTCGCGGACGCTACCCAACAGCTGGAGAAGCTCAACATCTCTGTGGCTGCTCCTCCCTCAACACAAGCTGAAGTCGCAGAGTCAACGACTCCGAAGCCCAAGTCCTCCTCAGCAATCCGAAAGTCTTCGGTCGGGTTCAGTATCGGCCTTGGAGGAGCCTCGGTGGCCAGCTTCATCATCGCTGGTGTCCAGTGGCAGCAGGCTCTGGACATTGCTGACCAGATTCACTCAGCGCGGCACGTGCCCGACGAGGCCTTCTTTCTGTTTCAGAGGGGCGAGCAGCACGCGAGCGCTGCCCGCGTCTTGATCGGGGTGGGAGCTGGACTCGCTGTCGGGGCTGCAATCAGCCTTGTGGCGGGGGTGGCTGCCAAGCCACATGTGCCGACGACCAGCGTGCCACCAGTCATCGTACCCACCGAGAACGGTGCCGCCTTCTTCT
>CAZEIY010000699.1:1097-2243 GCA_964512375.1 uncultured Rickettsiales bacterium
GCCAGGGCCACACACAGCCTTTGTGGCCGGGCCCGAAGCGCTGTTAGGGAACCTGCGCCTCGACGGTGTAGTCAGCGGATCGATTTCCAGCCGAGTCTTCTACTGAGAAGACCAGGGAGTAGACCTCCCCGGCCTGGGCACCAACGACCGGTAGGTTGAAGTGATACGTCAAAGAACAGGTGGGCAGAAGTGGGCCGGCAGGGGGAAGAAACGAGGGCGTATCGCCACTGAACGACCACCACAGGACGAAGGGTGTCAGATCCTGGTCGGGATCGACCATGTCGATCAGGAATCGAAACATCTCATTGCCAGCATGCCAGTCGTAGCTCACATGAGTGATCTCTGGCGCCACATCAAGGGGGTCTGCTGAGTCGTCATCATCTCCACAGCCATCATTGGGCCCACCACTTGAGTCATCATCGTCTGCAGAGTCATCATCGCCTGCAGAGTCATCATCACCGCTGGAGTCGTCGTCATCACCGCTGGAGTCGTCGTCATCGGCTGTGTCGTCGTCATCTGTTGTGTCGTCGTCATCAGCCGTGTCGTCGTCATCTGTTGTGACGTCGTCTTCGGCCGGGACGCAGATCCTGCCTCCTGGATCGCAGATGTAGCCGGTGTAGCACTCCTGATCGATGTAACAGGGGATGCCCTCGCGCTCCAGCCACTCCCCGCACGACAACAGACCTACAGCGCCGATGGTCACCACCAGAAACACAAACTTCAGGCCGTAGAGGTTCTTGAAATTCATCATCAGCTAATGGTCCCCGCAGATGAGTCGAGTCGCAGGCCTCGCGACCAGAGTGTCCCATAGCTGAACTCCCAGACTCAAGATCTGGTTGCCCTAATAGGTGAGCTCCGGCGGAATGACAAAGAAGATGGTGAGTTGGTCGATGATGGCGCCGTCGCCGCGGACTGTGACTTGCAACCGCATTGTCTGGATCGAGCCGGTGTACACAGGGGCAGCAGCGGCGTTCGCCATCAGCGCCCAGCACAACCCGAGACCGGCGTTCGCGTCCTCATAGACATCATCGAAGCCATCTGCGTTGCTGTCTGCGGTGGTGAGGCCCGCTGCACAGTCGGACATGCCGTCGCCATCGAGATCGATGCCGGGGCGGACCTCGACGTGGTCGAGATAAGGCAAGGCAT
>CAZEIY010000700.1:0-2242 GCA_964512375.1 uncultured Rickettsiales bacterium
GACTCGGTCGGTGACGACGATGACTCGGCCGGTGACGACGATGACTCGGCCGGTGACGACGATGACTCGGCCGGTGACGACGACGACTCGGCGGGTGCAACAGGCAGCGGCTGTGATTGCAGTGTCAGCGCGTCTGGTCAGTCCAGCGTCGGCCTGATGGCGCTGTGCATGGTCGTTCTGCTGGGCCGCCGCCGTCGACAGAGTGGGTGATGAAGTCGAAGCTGTGTGCCGGAGACTGCTTGTCTCGTTCATCGCTGTGTTGTCGGACCAGTATGTTGTTATTCTGGCAGTCAGTGAACCCCCGAGAGCAACGGAGCCGATGACTGGCGTTCCCCCCCACCTCCGACAACGTGTCCAACGCTTGCTCGAGGCCGAGAACATTCCAGCGCTGCTCAACGGCATCCACGAGGTGCTGAAGAGTCATCCCCGCGACCCCTGGCTGCTCCACCTGGGAGCTATCAATGAAGTCGGGGTTGGCAACTACAAAGCTGCACTGGACCTGTTCGTGCGTACTCTCCACGTCACGCCCGATGACCCCAAGGCGCACTACAACTTCGGCACCTTGCTGCAACAGCTGGGTGAGCATGAACTTGCAAGGACTCATCTGGAGCGTTCCGTGCAGTTGAAGCCGGACTATCCCCAGGCGCTCAGCAACCTCGGTGGCCTGCTCAGAGATCTGGGTGAGCTCGACGCAGCCATCGTCTATCTGAGCAAAGCGGTGGAGCTTCAGCCTGAGAACATCAACTCTGCGTCCAACCTGGCCACTGCCTTGCGTGACGTGGGGCGCCTGGAGGAAAGTCTGGCGCTGTATGACGCTGCGATTCAGGCGAGTTCTGCAGAGATGCCAACCACCGAGTCGAATCGCTTGCTCGCTTACAATTATTCCGCTGCGATCGACGATAAGGCTCTGTGCCGGCAACACCTTCAGTGGGCGCGCAAGTGGGACTCACTGACGCGCCTCACCCCCGCTGTGCGATCCGCGCGGGGTCAGGGAGAGAAGGTCCGTGTCGGCTACGTTTCGGCTGATTTTCATCAGCACTCGGTCGCGTTCTTCCTCGAAGGAATCTTAGAGAACCACGATCGGGATCGCTTCCGTATCTACGGATATTCCAGTAACCGGCGGAGCGATGAAGTCACCCGGCGCCTGCAGGCCTTGTGTGATTCGTGGGTGGATATCTTTGATCTAGATGATGCCGCAGCCGCCCAGCAGATCGTCAGCGATGAGATCGATGTCCTCGTCGATCTGACCGGCCACACCGCCCGCAATCGGTTGGGCGTCTTCGCGCGCAAGCCCGCCCCGGTCCAGGTGACCTACCTCGGTTATGGAACCACCACCGGCCTGGCTGAGATGGACTACCGAATCACCGATGCCATCGCCGACCCCCCCGAGGTCCCCTGGCACGGTAGCGAGCAACTGGTCCGGTTACCGAGCGGTTTTCAAGGCTACCTGCCCTCGGCGCAGCTGCCCGAGCCCGGGCCACCCCCATCGCTGAGCAGCGGTGGGGTTACGTTCGCATCCTTCAACAGCCTCCCCAAACAGGGCCCTGCAGTCCTAGGGCACTGGGCGTCTATCCTGTGTGAGCTGCCCGGCTCACGACTCATTCTCAAGACCAAGCAGTTGGCCAGTGGCCTGGCGAGACAGTACGTGCTTGACGTGTTTGCTCAGCAGGGGATCTCGGCAGATCGACTGGTGCTGCGCTCGCACGTGGAGTCCTTTGCGGAACATATCGAGCTGTATCAGCAGGTAGACATCGGTCTGGACCCTTTCCCTTACAATGGCGCGACGACAACCTGCGAGGCATTGACTATGGGGGTCCCAGTGATCACGCTGCGCGGTGACCGCCACGTAGGACGGGTCGGCGCCAGCATCCTCACTCGCGTCGGGCTGGAAGACCTGGTGGCCGAGAACCTTGATGAGTACCGCCAACTTGCGTTGACTCTTGCCTCGAACGTCGAGCGTCGCCAAGACATCCGGGCGAGCCTGCGCGCGACGATGAGATCTTCACCGCTAACCGACACGGCGACATTGACCCGTGAACTGGAAGCTGTCTTCGCGGAGAAGCTGCGGGTAGCGCAGAGCTCGCCTGCCTAAGCTTGATTTTGACAGGGCCTCCTTGTTCGCGGAGTGGTTCTGCATGAGTCCGGATCATCGGCCGCCTGGGGCGATGTCTCGCCGCAGTGAAGATTGTTCCTTCTAGGCGCTCTCAGACCGTCTCGACCCGGGTACTATGGCGCGCGCTGA
>CAZEIY010000701.1:0-2236 GCA_964512375.1 uncultured Rickettsiales bacterium
GCAACATCGGCCTGATGCGTGCCGTCGACAAGTTCGAGTATCGGCGTGGCTACAAGTTCTCCACCTACGCGACCTGGTGGATTCGCCAGGCGATCACCCGATCCATCGCTGACCAGAGCCGCACGATCCGCATCCCAGTGCACATGATCGAGACCATCAACAAGCTCAGTCGAACCTCCCGCGAGCTGCTTCAGGAACTCGGCCGCGAGGGCACACCCGAGGAAATTGGAGAGCGGCTTGAGATGCCGGTGGAGAAGGTGCGCGACATTCAGAAGCTTAGCCGCGACCCCATCTCACTCGAGACACCAGTCGGCTCCGAGGAAGACGCTCAGCTCGGTGACTTCATCGAAGATGTGAAGGCGGAGTCCCCAGCTGAAGCAGTGCTCTCTCGGGATCTGGGCGACCAGCTCGAGAAGCTCCTGGCCACGCTAACTCCACGCGAAGAGAAGGTCTTGCGCATGCGCTTTGGCGTTGGACGCGCTACGGATCACACCCTCGAAGAGGTCGGACGCGACTTCTCAGTTACCCGTGAGCGCATCCGCCAGATCGAAGCGCAGGCACTTCGCAAGCTGCGCGCTCCATCTCGAAGCAAGAGGATTCGTGCCTTCGTAGAAGGAAACTGAGCAGCGTCAGGCGCCGTTGTCGTCCGGATCGAAGACCAGAATCCGCTTACAGCCATCACAGCAGTAGAGACGGGCCCACACCCGCGACTCGTTCACCCACATGGGCGGAAGACGCTTGTGGCAGGTGCGGCAGATGAAGCCATCGACCGAGGTGATGCCTGCTGGTGGCGAGGCGCCGTGCGCACCCCGACCGAGCGCTGTGCTGTAGAGTCTGCGCTGCTCTCCATTCAACTCCACCTGAAGCTGCTCGCGAAAGCCACCAAGCTCGTCGGCACGACTCTGTAAGACGGGCTGACGCTTGGCCCACTCCCCGCGGCTCACTTCGACCGCTGCTCGGGTATCCGCAAGTTCACCCCTGATTCGGTCGCGATCGGCATGCAGCGAGTCGATTCGCTCCATCGCAATGAGGGCCTTCTCTTCGAGAGCACCGGACTGCTCTCGCAAGGATGCCAGCTCTCGTTGGGTTGCATTGATCTGATCTTCGCTGACCAGCTTGGCCAGACGAGCATTGGCACGCTCGATGCGCTTCTCGATGGTCGCGAGTTCGGTCTCGCAGAAGCGGCAGCGCTTTTCTTCGGCTGCGCAGACCATCTCGACACCAGCGTACCGCTCGGCAAGTTCGCTCTCACCTACGTCCCTGACCGAGAGTTCCTGAGGGGTCGCGGCTAACTCATCACACACCGTGCGTAACTCGTCATCCAGAGATGCCAGTTGCATTAGCGTGCGTACAGTATCGACAGCAGGGCCAGCCACGGCGGGATGCTACTAGGAGAGGGCACGAAGAGCCAGTCCCATAGGTCCACGAGACCAACTATAGTGGCCGCGTCATAGGACGCAGAGTCGACTACTGACTCTGCTGGATTTCATCCTCTCTAGCGGAGACTGTCGTGCGACTCATTCCCCAACTGCTCATGGTAGCCGGCCTCTTTTCGCTGCTTGGCTGTCCCCCTACGGATAGGGGCCCAGGCGACGAGCAGACCATAATCTTCGGCGACGGCAGCCATACTCTCGACTCGATCACGGTGACGGTAATTGCTGAGTCCAGCGACGAACTCAACAACCCCAGAGACCTGGCCTTCCACCCAGAGCGCACCAACGAACTCTGGCTGGTCAATCGCGGCGATGAGTCTCTGACAGTGCTCTTCGATCCGGACACCGATGACTTCCGCGCCGAGAACTTCGCCTCCATGGGTAATAATCACTTCCTTGCACAGCCGGCGAGCATTGCGTTCTCGGACAACGGCAACTTCGCAACAGTCCACGAGACCGACGACTTCACTCAGGGGCCACCACCCACGGGTAGCCCCGAGGACTTCATGGGCCCCACGCTGTGGAGCAGCGACCCAGACATCGTCGATGGCGGACACGGGGGACACCTGGACATGCTCCACAACAGCCCAAACGGCATGGGAGTGGCCTGGGAAGAAGACAACACGTTGTGGGTCTTTGATGGCTACCACAGCTCTATTTCGCGCTACGCCTTCCACGGCGATCACGGTCCGGGCGGGGCAGACCATAGCGATGGTGTACTGCGTCGCTACGTCGAAGGCGAAATCGAGAGAGAGGCCGATGTGCCCTCCCACATGCAGTTGGATCACGACTCAGGCCTGCTC
>CAZEIY010000702.1:0-2235 GCA_964512375.1 uncultured Rickettsiales bacterium
AGCGACCTCCTCATTGGTGCGCGGTACAATGCTGAAGGTGGCACTGGATCTGGAAAGAGCTACTTGTTTTTGGGCTCCCGTATCGTGGCTGGCAGCACGTTCAGTCTCGATAGCGCGGACGCCTCTTTTATCGGTGCGAATGCACACGATCACAGCGGTCGTGTTGCCTCGGCAGGCGATGTAGATGGCGACGGACTGGACGACCTGCTTTTGGGGGCGCCCGCGGCCGCGGGCGGCCGGGGCAAGAGCTACATCTTCTTTGCTTCAACGATTGGTTCCGGCGGCACTTCTTATTTAAGCGATGCCGATGCTGCCTTGGTGGGCGAAAACGCATTCGATTCCAGCGGTCAATCGGTCTCATCCGCGGGCGATGTAGATGGAGATGGCCTGGCCGACCTCTTGATAGGGGCCCCCAATAACGACGCCGGTGGCCCTGATGCCGGCAAGACGTACTTGCTGCTGGCTACCACCATCGGTTTCGGCGGCACCTTCTCGTTAAGCGGTGCGCATGCCGCGTTTATCGGAGAAAACAGCGGTGATCATAGTGGTAGTTCCATCGCCACTGCCGGCGACGTGGACGGCGATGGCCTCCCCGACTTGCTTATCGGTGCTATGTCAAACGAAGACGGCGGCTCTGGGGCCGGCAAGACGTACTTGGTGCTGGGCGCGACTATCGCGATGGGTGGCACCTATAACTTGAACACTGCCGACAGCGGTTTTGTAGGTGAGAGCCCGGGGGACAGCAGCGGAAGCGTCGTTTCATCCGCTGGCGATGTCAACGGCGACGGACTGGCCGACATGTTGATTGGTGCCGTAGGGAACGTGGAGGGCGGCGGCCCTCAAGGCACGTTGGGCAATGCTGCCGGCAAGACCTACCTCCTCCTCAGCACCTACCCCACCCCTGACTACGCCGGCCTGTGGACCCTTAGTTCGGCTGCCAGTTACTCGTGCCTCTCTGGCGCCGTCACAGCCCAACTCGACCACCTCGCCATCGACCGGGTCGCCCCCTACGCCATGGTCTCGGGCGTGCCCGAGCTGATGATGGAGCCGGCCACCGCGCAGCCCGGCCTGCTCGAGGGTGGCTTCGACACCAGCGCCAACCCGTGGCCATTCGAAGTCACCCGCACCGAGTCCCTCAACGGCGGCGCCTGCTACGCCAGCTGGGCCCTGAACGGCAGCTACACCGGCCCCGACACGCTCAGCGGCGACTTCACCGCCACCTTTAACGGCTCGTGCGGCGACTGCACCAACCAGAGCTTCCCGATCACCGCCACCCGCTGAGCGCCCCCTGCCCTATCCGCTAGGATGTGCCGGTGCGTACCTCCTCGCTGCTGTTGACCCTCGCCCTGCTCGCCACCGTTGGCTGCATCAGCCCCGGGGCGGCGCTGCAGGACTTTGACGGCGACGGCAGCCTCGATGCCGATGACTGCGCTCCGAGCGACCCCGTCGTCCATCCAGGGGCAGATGATGACTTTGGCGATGACATCGATCAGAACTGCGATGGCGTTGATGGCATGGCCGTGGACCAGGACCTCGATGGCTACAGCAACGCGGTCGACTGTGATGACGAGGACCCGGCAGTCTATCCAGGAGCTCCAGACAGCCACGGCGATGACATCGACAGCAACTGCGATGGCATCGACGGCGTAGCAGTAGATCAGGACGGTGATGGCTACAGCAACGCGGTCGATTGCGATGACTCCGACCCGGCAAGCTATCCCGGCGCAGACGACCCGCTCGGCGATGAGATCGACCAGGACTGCGACGGGATGGATGGCGTAGCAGCCGATCTGGACGGCGACGGCTACAGCAATGTCGTCGACTGTGACGATCTCGACCCCGCCATCTACCCTGGCGCCGTCGACGTCTTTGGCGACGGCATCGACCAGAACTGCGATGGGGTAGATGGCGTCGCGGCGTCAGGCGACGACGACGACTCCGCGGGCGACGACGACGACTCCGCGGGCGACGAGGACATCATCGCTCCCGAACACTGCACCGACGGCCTCGACAATGACCAGGATGGCGACATCGACTGTGGGGATGCGGACTGCGTCTCAGCGGCTGTATGCCTCGAGCATTGCTCCGATGGCCTCGACAATGACTTAGATGGGGACGCGGACTGCGCCGATCCCGACTGTAGTGTCGCGGGGATCTGCCAGGAAGACTGTGACGACGGCCTCGACAATGACTTAGATGGGGACACGGACTGCGCAGACAGCAGCTGCGGGAGCG
>CAZEIY010000703.1:0-2231 GCA_964512375.1 uncultured Rickettsiales bacterium
GTACACCTCTAAGGCACCTGAGCCGTCGGGGTCGATCCAGTAGGTGCCATCGCCGCCGGACTGGCCGGCATTGAGTAGTTGCAGGCAGGACGTGCCGGGGCAGCTTGCTGTCCCCGGGTAGATGAGGGGGTCACTGTCATCGCAGTCCTCGTTGCTGAAGACCCCGTCGCCGTCGCCGTCGCCGAGGCCGCGCATCCAGCAACGACCGTCATGTTCTACACCTGGACTGTCCCAGGTGTCATCGAAGGTGTAACCGGGTAGTTCTGAAGCACTACGCCCTTCCTGCCACAGGGAAAGGTGACAACCGGGATCGGTCGAACTACAGCCTGTGATGGGAGCGCCAGACGGGGTGAAGTCTGTGCGACAGGTCCACAGCTGGGCTGGGTTGCCACCCTGGTTGAGCCACCCCTCGACTCCGTCCACATAGCAGGGTTCGTACTGGTAGGTCGCGGGGAGGTACTCCTGTGTCAGGGCGGTCCAGGCCGTGTCTGTGGTTTGGGAGAGGAGCAGCGGATACACGACCCGGTAGTCAACGCCTCCCGAGGTGTCGAGGTAGTCGCAGGCCATTTCGTAGGTGAACCGGTCCATCAGTTCCTGGCTACCGCAGGTCCGCTCGGAGCTGCCGACCAGGTTCGACGCCAGTTCAGAGAGCGAGCTCCCCGAGGTCTCAGAGATGTCACAGGCGTGTGGGCTATCGGATGTCGAGGCGCCCCGCTTGTAGACGAGGGTCCAGCCACCGCCGTCCGTGGTCATATCGCAGTACACCTGCAGTGGGTTCTGTCCGTCCCCGTTGGGGTCGAGCCAGTACACGCCGTCTCCGCTGGAGGATCCGGAGTCCCGAATGGCGAGGCAGCTGGTGGCCGGACAGGACTGGGCCGAGCCGGGATAGACCGCGGAATCGTTATCGTCGCAGTCCTGCCAGGCAGGCACTCCGTCGGAATCCCCGTCTTCGCCGGGGCAGGAGTTGGACCAGGTGGCGCCGCTTACTGAGCCGTGATTGGCGTTTCCTGAGCTATCGTAAACCGTAGTACCAGCGCCCTCGTCCATTGGATAGAGAACGCCGGCACCTGATGAACCCAACGAACCAGCCATCAGACTCAAAATCTCTGTTTGATCCAAGGCTCGGGTATAGACACTGACAGGGCCAATGTTTCCATTAAATGGGCTTTGTACGGCCCCATTAAAGAATGACGTGCCTACAGCAAAAGGCTCATTGTTGGGATGATAGTACAACCCGGAACCAGTGGTTGCGGAGTTGACGAGTGCACCATCCAGATACAGTGCTCCATGACCAGTGGCTTGGTCATAAGTCACAGCCCCATGATGCCAATCTGAATCAACAACCGAAACAGATGAACAGAGGTCCATCATGCTATGGCCACTTGTTTCAAGGCGTGTACATAGTGAGTCTGAGCTACCCCACCCGCCGACCCATAAACCATAAGCATGATGACCACCCTGCGACCCGCTCTTCTTTTGAAGGATTGTCGTTGGCCCAGTTGTATTGGTCTTGAACCAGGCTCCTACTGTTACTGATCCGAAAGAAAGAGCGACGGAATCACTTGGGTATATGTGGTCATCCACGCCATCGAACTCCAAACTCCAGCAGTCCGCAGCGTTCACTACCCCCACGCTCGCGCTCCCTGGCGGCCCATCGTCCTCGCCGTCGTTGGGAGTGACCTCGCAAGTCCAGGTCTCGCCCGCCGCCGTCGCGCTGCTCGGCAAGGTCGCACCCGTGCCGGAGCCACTGCTGCTCTCCTGCCAGCTATACCCGTAGGTGACGTTGTCGCCTGGATCGACATCGCTCGACGGGCTGCTGACCGAACAGACCAGGTCTTGCGAGTCGTCAGGCGTAGCAGGGTTGATCGTGACCCCGGGCGCGGTGGGGGGCGTGTTGAGGATGGTGACCCCTGGATTCGAGAGCACCGAACTGCCCGATGAGCTCGTATCGTTGGGCGTCACCTGCACGGTGACCACGTCGTCCTTGAGGAACTCGCTGCCCGCCAGGGTCGCAGAATCACTTCCCACGGGATTGGAGCCGGCAAACCACTCGTACAGGTAGGCCGGCGTGCTGTCGGCCGGGTCCGGATCGCTCCAACCGACCGGGTTCGCAGTCAGCGTGGTGTCGGTGTAAGCGATGGTCGGGGTGATGTTCACGCTCGTCATCGAGGGCGGCGTGTTGTCGATGACTACCGGCGTGGAAGTGACGGGAAGTCCGTCTTCCAGGGTGT
>CAZEIY010000704.1:0-2230 GCA_964512375.1 uncultured Rickettsiales bacterium
GTCTCGTTGCCCTTGAGCTCGACGTGCAAGGTCACCTCATCCTCGGTGTGAAGGCGCTCAAAGAGGTTGTGACCGATGTACAGGTACTGGTCGTAGATGTTAGCGCGCAGGTTATTGCGGTCGGGATCGGGCTCGAGCAATGCGAGGCCAGCGCTGTCCCCTGCCTTCTCACCAAGTTCATAGACTGGGGGGAGCTCAGGATCGTTGTCCATGATGCGCTCGATGGCCAGGATCTCACGCTCAGAGTCGGACTCGCCCTCGACGCGAACGCCAAGGATTCGCTCGACCCGAGGGCTGCACACGGTGACGTCACGGCAGGTCAGAAACTTGACCTCGTCAACATCCTCAGTCTGCTCGGTCGCTACCTCAGTGAGGCGTGGCACCATCACTGGCGCCCTGCGGTCGTTGAGCTTCTGGAAAGAGACCAGGGTGGTGGCAGGAAGAGCCGGCCCCTGGCGCTCGCCAATGAAGTTGAGGAAGTGAATGTAGGTGCTATCCGGAACCCGATTGAGACGATAGATGACCATCTCGGTCATCCAGGCGAACAGTTGCACCAGGGTGATGCCGGGATCACTCTCGTTGTAGTTGGTCCACTCGGGACAGTAGACGGGGATCAACTGCTTAGCCCGCTCAACGATCTCGGCGTAGGTCAGATCATCGAGATCTGGCGACTCAATCGGCATTGAAGAACTCCTGCAGTTGGACCAGGTGGACCAGGTTCTGATGATTATTGGACTTGCGCACCGTGTACTCGATGAACAGGCGTACCTGGTTCTGGCTGGCTGCATCGCGCTCGGCTCGAACCGACTCAACGTCGATACGTGGTTCCCAACGGCTCAATGCAGCCTTGACCATGCTCTCAGCGCGATGGCGGGTCGCCGCTGAGTTGGTGGCAAAGATGAGATCTTGAAGCGGGCAACCAAACTCGGGCAGCATCTGCCGCTCGCCAGGCTGCGTGTTGAGCACAATCTGGATTGATTCGGCGATATTGGCCTCATGGGCAGAGAGGCCTACACCCGCTCCGTCCTCACGCGGACGTACAGGAAAGCTCCATCCTCTACCCAGAAACTCTCGGCTCACGCTCTCTCCAGCAAGCGGGTCGGGGACCGATCTACTCCGGTGGAGACGTAATGGATCACATCGTCACCAGAACCATCAGATCGGCGGAGCAGAATTGTGCTGGAATGGGGCGCTGTCTGCAAGGTCTTGCTGGCCCTCTGTCGGTCATTCTCGGCAACTGGCGGAGCACTGGCCGACACGAAGACGGGGCTACTCGCCCTTGCCCTCAGTGTTTGCACAGAACTCAAAGTCAGTCACGTAGCCCATCTTGCCGATCTGATGGCGGGTGGCAGTGACGTAGTAGGAGCCGCTGAAATCACCGAATTGCTTGAGAGTGACCGTCGCTCCCGGCTTGATATCGGGATTACCTCGACAGCGACCACTTCCAGTAAGGAACTGGTTGGCTGCCCCGCCGAGCAGTGCCGCCGCCAGATCGTTGGCCTCCCCCTGGTTGGCCACCGGATATGTGGTGACGTACGCCTTGCTACCTCCAAAGGCATCTTCAGCCAACTCAAGACCAAACTTGCTACCGCAGCCCTTACTCAGCTTGCCCTTGTCCGCCTTACCGACAATCTCCTTCTTCTGGAAGACATCCCAGCCACGCACCACCACCTCGCCGACCTGCCCGAGCGCATTGAGACGCATACGCAGGTCCATGACCTCAATCCCCCAGGTCAACTCGACCTCAGTGGCACCACCAGCGGCAGGCTTGACGAAGTGCAGCTTCTGGTCGAGGACGTAGAGCTCATAGTGGTTGCGCCTGGCCAGGTACTTCAGGAACTCCGCATCGCTGAGGTTGTTCTGCAGCGTGTACTTGTGAGTCTCCGAGGTGGAGTCGACCTTGTTCTGCAAGCCCAACTCGTCGGCGATCGACTTGACGATGTCGGAGTCCTTCTTGTCTTCCCAGAAACGGATCGCAGTACCACGCTTGAAGCGATGAAGACGGTCCATGCCGCGAACAGTCAAGCTACCTGGAGCGCCCTCGGGCCAGGCAGGCTCGAGGCTGACAGCCTCTCCCAGGAACAGGGTCTTCACCTCGTCGGCGTAGCCCAGGTCAACCTTCATCGAGTCACCGATTGAGTGGCGCTTGCCGTTAAGCACCCCCTTGGCAGCGTCGTCGAAACGAATCGCACACATGTCGAGCTTATCGACCTCGAGGTCGATCGTGATC
>CAZEIY010000705.1:0-2227 GCA_964512375.1 uncultured Rickettsiales bacterium
TGATGACGATACGGCCGATGATGACGATACGGCCGGTGATGACGATACGGCCGATGACGACGACAGCACAACATCGGACGACGACGACACGGTGGACGACGACGACAGCACAACATCGGACGACGACGACACACCTGCGCCGCCCGAGGTTCTGGGCAACGGTAGTTCTGAACTGACCGGAACCTGGAGCTTTGTGTATTGGATTGATCAAGATGCTGGCGAACAGGCCTGCGAACAGGTCTACGATTGGGTAGGGACGGCCAGCTTTACTCCAAACGCCCTCGGCAATTCCTGTATCGACTGCGGTGGCTCCATCGACGTGCTCAGTGTTACTGATCTGACCCCGACCATTGCCGGTGGATGCAGCATCGAGTTAGATCTCGGCGGCGTTGACCTCGGCAATATCCTTACCAACCCTGATCCCAGCAACGAATACCGGGACTTCATCTATCCCCAGGGTCTTATCTCGACCGCCTATGGCCTCGCCGAAGACATCGACCTGACAGTCGACGGCTCGACCAACTTCAGCACCTTCAGTGATAACCCACCAGCCGGAATGTTCCTCAGCCACGTCGGTTATCTTGAAGATGTGGAAGGGCGCTACTTCAGTGCTGTCAATGGCGGCGCTGGCCTGGGTAGCATTGCGGCGGCCCCGCCCAATTCCCCCGACTGGATTCCGTTCTGGCGCTACTACGGTCAGGCGGGCAATGCCACGGACGGTTCCTTCTCCGGGCACTACTACTTTGGCTCACTCTGGGCGCTCAACTTCACTTTTGGTGAGAGCAGCTGCGACGACGGCATTGACAACGAGGTCGACCCGAATACGGGTGCCGTGGTCGGCGACGGGAACATCGACTGCGATGATTCGGAGTGCACACGCGCCGTGAACTGCGGCGGACTGGGGAGGATCACCCGTGTGTCGTTCGGCGGTGAGCTAGACGCGGCGTTCTCCCCTTCGGGGCCTCCGGGTTAGGGAACGGACTCCTGGTATGCATCACGGCGAGAGGCTACTGACCGACCGTCGGAGGAGGCTCTGACTTGAGTGAACTTGAGGAGTCAGATGCGCCGTCGATTCTGATCGTCGACGACAACCACAGTTTCGTCGAGCTCGTCGCTGGCATTGTGTCCCGCTGCTATCCCCTCGCTCGGATCGGTCGCGCAGCTTCGGGCGAAGAGGCCATCGAGGTTATCAAGCAGGAACTCTGGGATGTTGTGCTGCTTGACTATCGTCTCCCCGACATTGATGGGCTGGAGGTGCTCGCGGAGATCCGAAAACACTTGATCGATGTTGCAGTGGTGATGATCACTGGCGAGGGAGATGAGAACCTTGCGGTCGACTTGTTCCGAATGGGCGCGTGGGACTACCTGGTTAAGGGTTCCATTAATGCCCAGACGCTGGAGCGGTCCATCGGTCAGGCTCTCCTGCGACGGATGCTGGCGAGAGAGCCGGGCTCGGATGCTTTCGGACCAACAGGTCACCAACTGGAGGAGCGTAGTCGTGCGCTGGACATTGCCTACGACAAGCTGAGGCAGAAGAAGGAGCAACTCAGGCTGCTCTCGGACTCGCTCGAGGCGACAATCCAGGAGCGCACTGCTGAGCTCAAGGCGACGACAGCCTTCTTGAATGAGGTGCTCGCCTCTACCACCGACTACTTCATCATCGCCTGTAACTCTGCGGGGGTAATCCTCTCCTTCAATATGGGCGCTGAGTCTCTGTTTGGGATCGACGCTACCGAGGTGATCGGTCGTCGGCACTTTCGAACCCTATTCTCTGACCTCTGTGAGCCTGGAGCGGCTGAGTTGCTCCAAAAAGAGGTTGCGGATGGTTTGAGCCCTCAGCTCGAATTAGTGGGAGTCGTTGGGGAAGTCGACGGCTTTGTGGCGAAGGTCAGCTTCTCGAGGTTTGAGGGTGGCGGTGGAAGTGGAGCGGAGGACGTTCAGGATGGTCTGGTGATCATTGGCAGTGACGTCACCAGGGAGCGGGAACTGGAGGCCGAGAATCACGAGTACATCCGTCAGATCGAGGAGGCGAATCGAGATCTTCGCTTCAGCAATGAGAGGATCCTCGAAGCTACCCGCCTCAAGGACCAGTTTCTGGCCAATGTCAGTCACGAACTTCGTACTCCGCTCAACGCGATCATCGGTTATGCGGACTTGTTGGACGGAGGAATCTACGGGGCGCTTGCCGACAAGCAGGGTACGGCAGTGAACAGCATTTCTGCGAGAG
>CAZEIY010000706.1:0-2223 GCA_964512375.1 uncultured Rickettsiales bacterium
CGCGGGTGGTTCGCTCATCCTGGAGACGGGCATCGTGCGTAGCCAGGTCATCGGCGACGAGTTCTTCGCCATGACACCGGTCACTGACCAGCAGGTGAGCAGGGAGTAGCGGGAATGGATCTGGTCGTAGATTTTCGCTTCTGCGCAGCGCACCGGCTGCCCCTTCATCCGGGACGCTGTCAGCGTCTGCACGGCCATTCCTATCGCATGCAGGTAGTAGTCTCTGGAAATCCCGATGGTCACTCTGGGATGGTCGTTGATTTCTATGAGGTCGAGGCTGCCGTGGAGCCGGTGGTGCGGGAAGTCGACGGGATCTGCCTGAACGAGGTCCTGCTGACCCCGACTGCCGAGGCGATTTCGGTGTACCTCTGGCGTCGAATAGCTCCCCACCTCCCAGGTCTTAGTGAACTTCGCCTGTTCGAGACCGACGACTGTCAGGTGGTCTACCGTGGCGAGCCGATTCCAGTCGAGCTCATAGCTCCGGGCGGGCCCCAGGAACATCCGTCTACAGCACCTGAGGATGAGGCTGTCCTGCGCTCTTGAGCGTTGGTTGCCTCGGGCACAAGGAGTTCCTATGCCGAAGTCGCGAATCCCTCGAACTCGTAGCCCGGATCTTAAGGCAATGGGCGCCGCAATCGATGAGTTCCTCCGCGCAGCAGGCTTCGATACTGCGGGCGAGGAACATCTCGAGCGTACCGGTGAGCGCGTCGCCGAAGCCTGGGCGAGTGACCTCCTCGAGGGCTACGGCATGTCTGCTCAGCAGGCCCTTGGGGAGCCTTTCGCCGAGGAAAGCCGCGACATGGTTCTGGTCAAGGACATCGAGTTCTTCTCGTCCTGCCCGCATCATCTGATGCCCTATCAGGGTCGGGCGCACATTGCCTACATTCCTGATGGCAAAGCGTTGGGTTTCTCTGGGCTTGTTCGCCTGCTGGACTGTCTTGCTCACCGCCTCACGTTGCAGGAGTGGTTGACCAGGGACCTCTGCGCGACCTTGGAAGAGGTCCTTCAGCCGCTGGGGACTGGCTGTATCATCCAGGCCACGCCGATGTGCGTGTTTGCCCGCGGTGTGCGGCGGCCCTGTCGGATCGCGTCGACCTCCTTCACCGGGCTGTTCTCTGAAGATGCGGACCTTCGGCGTGATTTGATTCTTGCCTCAGGAGTCGAAGAGTAGTGAGCGTTCGGGAGTGGGGGGTCCATGTCCAGCGGCCGGTCTCTGCCGCCGAGGTAGCGCTCCTCGAGCAGGCTGGCGTACAAGTCGTCACTGTACCCCTTTACTGGCGCTGGATTGAGCGTGTCGAGGGTCGCACAGACTTCGCTTCAGTACGACACCTTCTGGCTCCTCTTGTAGGCGGCCCCTTTCGGATTCAGGGGCTCCTTGGCCCGGCCATGCCGCATGCCCTGCCCGATTGGCTGATAGCTCGTGGCGGGGTGGACGCCAGCGACTTTCTGGGCGGCTTCGCTCGATATTGTGCCCATGTGGTGCACGAACTTCCCGAGTTGGATCTTGTACGGGTCGAGGATGAACTCAACTCGGCTCACCCATGGGAGACCGTGCGCACACGGCGGAGGCGCGGCAAGCGATGGCGGGATCGGTCGTTCAGTGCGGAGCTCCTTCTCACGAGCTGTGCAGCGCTGAGAGACGCTCGCGATGATGTCTCGCTGCGGGTCACCCTTCAGGCCGGATCTCTTGGCTGGAAGCGTGATCTGTCTTCATGGCTGGCTCAGGGGCTTCGGGTTGATCGATTAGGCATCTCATTGGCCCCCTGTGCCTGGCGTCCAGATCCTCGTCTGGCCGAGCGCATCGGTCGGGCGTTGTCTGAGGCGAGCGCCCTGCTGGCAGCGCATGATGGTGCCTGCGAGGCTACGGAACTCGAGGTCTCGCGTGTGTCCTATCCCACGCATCGTGCAGCGTGGACACCGCGCCGACAGCGGGAGTTTCTGGTCAAAGCGGTGGCTTCGGCCAGCCGAGCTGGAGCAGTAGGCTTTCATTGGTCGTCCCTGCGGGATCAGGCGTACGATGATCCTAGCCTCGGCTATTGGACGCCAGCGAGCCAGCGGCACGAAGGTCTCCTGTACTACGACGGTAGCTCGAAGCCGATCATGGATGAGTTGAGGGTGCTTGCGACAGGAGACCGCTTCGGCGAAGGAGGCGGTGTCGTCTGAGCCTGATCAGGCTGAGTTGTTCGACTTGCTGCCTCTGTCTTCTTCTTCTTCGTCCTCGTC
>CAZEIY010000707.1:0-2213 GCA_964512375.1 uncultured Rickettsiales bacterium
GCACCTCGTTGAGCTCGGGCGCGATCTCGTTGTAGGTGACCCGCGCATTGAGGTTGTCAGTGTCCAGGTGCAGGTCGATGAGCATGGCTCCGTCGGGGCCGATGGACAGGTCCACTCCCGCACCGATGTCGATGGCTACTGCGGCCAGGCGTGTCAGGCGGTCCTGCATTACCGGGTAGAACTCGATGGCGAGTCCGTCGATTTGGATGTCGATGTCGTTTGCTCCGTCGAAGCGGGCGTCGGGTGGAAGCTCGGGCACTGTGCGCAGGACCATCGCTACCGGTCCCATGAAGAAGATCTCTTCGAGGAGCTCGGCATTTTCGAGGCCGAGGAGTAGACCGAGGAGGTCGGTGTCCATGGGCAGGGTACCGCCGGCGTCATCGACGACGAAGCACATGACGCCGCCCTGCCAGAGAGCGAACAGCGCCTGGTTGATGAGGTCGTCCGCGGGCATGCCGGCGAAGTGGTAGGGCTCGCCAGTGGACGGGACGCTGTCCGTCATGCCCGGCATCTGCGAGGCAGTAAAACGGGACCCATCGAGCTGGTAGGCGGCGACGCATTCAGCGACATCTGCGCTGCTGAAGCTGCCGCCCATGGCGATGCGCAGCCCGTGGTCGTTGTGGTCGATGTCGGTGGGGTGTAGGTCGTAGTTGAGGTCGGTGCCCTGTACATCGACGGAGTCCTGGAGCCACAGCCCGCGCAGAGCGTCCTCGATAGTGCCTTCGAAGTTCTCGACCTGTGCTGCGTATTGGGCTTCGATCTCGCCTTCGACGGCGCTGAGAACCAGGTCGAACATGTCGAGCCCGAGATTGTCAGCGAGCCACTGGTTGATGTTGCCAATAGCGCAATTCGTCAGGTGGATGTTCCCATCCATGGCTGTAACGAGGTTGTGTTCGAGCGCACCGAAGATGACATCGATGAAGGGGTCTCCCAGCTCATCAGCCGACAACTCCATCGAAATGGGTATACGGAGCACCAGATTGGAGGGGTCGATGTAGAGCGCGCAGTTGTATCCAATACAGCCCCAGTCATCGCCCTCGATGGTGATGGTTGCAGGCCCCTGCGGGACGACTACGCCAGCGGAGTCATCGTCATCCCCGCTGCTGTCATCATCATCTCCGGCGCCTGGCCATCCTCCAGGGGGTTCATTCACCCAGAGGTTCATGTCGACGACCAGGTCCAGTGAGTCGTTGTCGGCCTCGACCGCCAGGCTATTCATTTCGGTATGAATGACGAGGTTTTCGATGCGGAAGGTATACGGGTCGCACACGAACGGAATGGAGAACAGTTCCTGCGCGGGTATGGTGCCAATGACCAGGTCCGGCGGGAGGAAGTCCCCTGCGAGCCCCAGGATCTCGTTGAGCCCGGCTTCAGTGGCATCGATACCCAGGCCTTCTTCGATGGGACTTCCGGGAGGTAGGAACTCCTGACTGTGCAGGGTCGACGGTGCCAGGCAGAGGCCCGCGGCGCAGAGCATGACGCTGAGGAGGATTCTGCTCATCGAGGGACTCCGGAACATGATTCAAGGTCAATCAGCCCCGCTCGAGACCGGGCAGCAGGCTGGAGGCGAATCGTAGAAAATGCAACCCCACGCGGCAAGTGCACGGGTGTGCCTCCTCTGGGATAGGGGACATCAAAGGGGACCAGTTGTTCGGTCCCCATTGTATTTTCCGCGGTTCTTGCCCCTATAATCGCCTCGAAAACCGGTATTGTGGGGAACTTTCTTCGCCTAGGCCTGTTCTGGAACCCTTGAGGAAACCATGAAGACCTGTCCCATCTGCGAGGCCACGTACGACGATACGGCGGACTTCTGCTTCAAGGATGGCGCACCTCTCGAGGATGGGCCGGAAGACGCTCCGCCCCCTCCCGAGGACACTCCTGCTGCAGAGGAATCGGACGGCGATGATGCCGTGACCTCGGGTGTCCCCGACGCTACGGGCCTCGATCTCCCCGACGCTACGGGCCTCGACCTCCCCGACGCTGCGGGTCTCGACCTCCCCGACGCTGCGGGTCTCGACCTTCCCGACGCTGCGGGTCTCGACCTCCCCGACGCTACGGGCCTTGACGCAGAAGATGCACTACCCGCAGGGGTTGCTCCAGAATCGGCAGAGATGCCTGCCATCGATGCGATGGAGCTACTCGATGATAGCTCTGAAGTCGATGATGACGACGATGATGACGACGATGATGACGACGATGACGACGACGATGAC
>CAZEIY010000708.1:0-2212 GCA_964512375.1 uncultured Rickettsiales bacterium
ACGCGTTGCGGACGTCATTTATCACGAATACGGACACGGCTTTCACGTCTGGAATATCATCCCCGGCGCCGGCGGCTGGGGAGATGGTGGCCTGGGTGAGGGACTCGCTGACTACTTGAGCTCAACGATCACAAACAGCCCAGACCTGGCACCCGGCTTCTTCCGTCAGAGCAATGCTCCGCTTCGACAGATCGATGGCGACTACCACTGGCCCGAGGACATCGAGGAGGACCCCCACCAGACCGGCCTGATCATTGCCAGCGCCATGTGGCACCTGCGCGAGGGGCTGATCGATTCCCTCGGACAGGAAGCTGGCGTCGCCCACGCCGACTTCCTCTACCTGAACGCTACCCGCCGAGCAGCCGACATTCCCGTTGTGTACGACGAGTTACTTCTCGCCGATGACAACGACGGAGATCTCGGCAACGGCACTCCGAATCAGTGCGTGATCGACGAAGCCTTTGCCAGGCACGGCCTCAACGGGCAAACAGGCTCAGCGACGGCCCGCGTCAGCCACGAGCCTCCCTCTGACCTCCCCGAGGTCGGCAAGGACATCTCCATCGAAGTGACCACCAACATCCAAAGCATCGACTGCCTCAACACCGATCTTGGCTGGATCACGCTGCACTGGAACTACGGCTCAGAGCAGGATGCCTTCTCCTCCGAGGTCATGGTGACCGGCGCCGACGCCGCGATCTTCACTGGCCTCCTTCCTACTCCTCCAGCCTCACGCCTGCTTCGCTACTACATGGAGGCATACGCCGAGGATGGCGAACTCCTGGCGCGTCTACCTGAAGGCTCCCGCACCGACCCCTGGTACGGCCTCTGGACGGGCCCGGCTCAGAACCTCTATTCATCGGACTTCGAGGATGACGACGGTGGTTTCGAGCACTCACTGCTCTCGGAATCCGAAGCATTGGGTGCTGATGACTGGCAGTGGGGCGCCCCCCAAGGAGCCGAGGGAGACCCGCTCCAAGCCTGGTCCGGGGACCGGGTCTGGGGCAATGACCTGGCCCTCGAGAGCAACTGGAACGGTGCCTACCAGGCTGAGGTTCACAACAAGCTCAGCAGTCCAGAGATTGTCCTGCCCGAACGGGTCCCAGGCGACCGGATTCACATTCAATTCCGACGCTGGCTGAACGTCGAAGACGGCTTCTTCGATCAGGCGAGTGTTGCCGTAAACGAGACCGAAGTGTGGACTCAATTCGCTTCGATGGACTCCGGCGACGCTGACCTGCATCATCAGGACCGACACTGGGCACTTCGCAGCTACGATGTCACCGACCTGGTTGCTGATGACGACTCACTGAGAATTGACTGGGAAATCGTCAGCGACGGAGGCCTGCAGATGGGCGGCTGGAATCTGGACGACGTCCGTGTGCTCCTCGTGCCAGAGGAACCAGAGACGACGTCGGGGGACGATGACGATAGTGACGATGACAGCGGCCGCGGTAGCGACATCATCAGCGCGAGTGGCTGTACCTGCAGCGCGAGCGCCCACCGTTCACGTCCCGGCCTCATGCTCCTGATGTTCGGTCTGTTGGCCCTTCTGCCACGACGTCGGAGGCGCGCTGTCCGGTGAGGAGAATCCTGCCGACCACACTGGCCACCGGCACTCTCCTTCTGCTTCTGTCGTTACCCACTCCGACCCAAGCGGGACAGCCCCTGCCGTCATGGTCCGAGTACCACGGAGCCGCAGCGCAGCGCACAGGCTGGCTCGCGTGGTCCAGAGCAGATCTTCGCGCCGCCGAGGAGGCAGCCCAGCTTGCCGTTCGACTCAAGCCCGGGGACAGCCCCTCACTCTTGTTGCTCACCGGCGTGCTCGTGGAACAGGAGAAATGGGAACTCGCCCACAGTGCAGCACGCCGGCTCGCCAAGATCGGCCAACCCACGCCAGAGGCCCTGCTCCTGATGGGGCGTGTCGCCCTCGAGATGGGACGCTGGGAGCAATCAAAAACCTACTATGAGGAGGCGGCCCAGCGCAGCCCGAACGATGCCCGTGGCGAGGTGGGCCTGGCACTCCTCGCCGCCCGTCACGAGCAGGACTGGTCCTTGATGCAGAGGCACCTCCTCCTGGCAAGACGAGCCGAACCGAAGTTCCATGCGGCCAACTTGCCACTGCTGTCAGGCTGGAGAGTCCTCTCCGATGACGAGCAGTTCCTGGCCGCACTTGGGGCGGTGCTCCAACCCTGAAGTCCACGTCTCCATACAA
>CAZEIY010000709.1:0-2208 GCA_964512375.1 uncultured Rickettsiales bacterium
GTCTTTCACCTGATCATGCTCTTCGTGCTGGCCTCGCACCATCTCGCTCAAGTTGCGGATTCTCTTCTCGGTGGTCGCCTTCTGCTCGGCAACCTGCTCGGCCGCCTCGTCCACAATTCGCAACAGCCGGGCAGAGGCGCTGCGTACCTGCACTGTGTCTGCGGCTTCTCGCAGGCGGTGCAGGTTCTTGTCGAGCGAATCATGAAACACGTTGTCGTCGCCCTCGATCGCCTTGAGCGCTTTGCCCATCACGCTAATGAGGTGGGCCATCTCCTGGTTTCGGTCTTCTTCGGCCTTCTTGCGGCGGCCGAACCAGCTGGGGAGTTGGGAACTGAGCAACTCACTGGCCTTGGTGGCGGAGTAGGGGGTCATTCCCGACTCTACGTCGAAGAGGATCTCTTCGATGCTTAGGCGCAACTTCCGGTCTGCGGCGTCGCCTTCGTCGCTGGCTTCACTCGCGACCTCGTCGCGCAGCAGCTTGAGCACCAGGCTCAGGGTGTCGTCGGGGCCTGATGACGTAGGGGTCTCGACGGTGACGTTGACTTCGTCGTGGATGCTGACGTCGGCGACGCTGGCGCTCTCAGCAACTGGTGGTTCATCCATGCGCCCACCGAACAATTGCTCGTCTGCTATCGCTTCGGAGCCATCTCCTTCCCCTTTGGCGGGGGCCTTTTTACTAGGCTCTTTGTTGAAGATGGACTTGAGTTTGATCATCCAGCGCCTGCTTGAAACAGGGCACTCACCAGGCAGGGGAGGGCACTGTAATGAGCCAAGAATAGCGGATTCTGCCTCTGGAGGCTGTAGTCCATGCTTCAACCCGTTTATCGGCGGCGCAGCGGCTGGTGGCAAGCGTCGCAGGATAGACCTGCGCCAGAGTGGACAATCTGGCTTCAAGAACCCGGCTCAATCAGCCGATGAGACCTTTGTGTGCGCGCGATTTCCCAGTGTTGTGCCCCTGCGGGTGCAGCAGCGTCGCCCCTTCGGCTCCTGGCGTGTGCCAGCCGGTCTGTGCCTGCTTGCTTGCTGGTTGCTGACGCCCACAGCGGCCTACAGTGTCGACATCCTGCAGACTCAGACTGAGCACCTTGCCCGCCTGGCAGTACAGCCCGAGGCCGGCACTCCCCTGCTCATCGACTTCAACAACCAGCCTTTCAGCCTGCTCCCGCCCCCACCCAGTCCGAACCCCTTCGCCAATGACGGGATTGAGTTCATCACTCCGCCCTCGCTGTCACTGGCTATCCTGCCCGAGGCCTTTGGCTCTCTGGGCATCGCCATACCCTTGAGCGAGTGCCTCCCTGGTGTCCCGCTTCCCTGCCCGCCGCACCTGCTCGTACCCGGCTTCCTGCCGGGCTCGACCTCGGAGCTCATTGTCAGGTTCGATGAGCCTCAGCGGTATTTCGCGGCATTCTTTGTCGATGGAGATCCCACACCTCTGAACGTAGAGGTCTTCCTCAACGGCGCACTGGATGAGTCGTTTTCGCTCCCCGCAGAGGGCGAACAACTTGATGGCGGCGTCTTCCGGGCTCTTTGGTTTTCGAGTTTTGCCGATGAGCTGCGCATCACGTCGGGGATCAATGAAGACGGCTTCGGACTGGATAACACCAATTCCGCTGTTCCCGGTTCTGTAGACAACGACCTGGATGGTTTCTCGGAAAACGACCTGCCCGTGGGGGACTGTGACGACGCCAACCCCCTGGTCAACCCTGCTGAGTTCGATAGTTGCGACGATGTCGATACGGACTGCAACGGCATCGTCGACGACGGCAACGACAACGACGGAGACACGATCGCAGACTGTGCGGGCGACTGTGATGATACGGACGCGACGGTCTTTCCCGGTGCCCAGGAACTGTGCAACGGAGTGGACAACGACTGCGACGGCGAAGTGGACAACGCTGACGACCAGGACGGCGATGGCTTCACCCCCTGCGACATTCCCGGAAATCCGGCCGACTGAGACGACAGTGATCCCAGCGTCAACCCGGAAGCCACTGAGCTGTGTAACGACGGCATCGACAACGACTGCGACACTCTGTTCGATGAGAGTCCGGATGACGACGGTGATGGCTTCACCGTGTGTGACGGCGACTGTGATGACGGCGATCCTACGACATTCCCTGGTCAGGGCTGTGGACCCGGTGACGACGACGATACGAGCGCTGGTGACGACGACGATACGAGCGCCGGTGACGACGATACGAGCGCCGG
>CAZEIY010000710.1:0-2197 GCA_964512375.1 uncultured Rickettsiales bacterium
TCGGGGGGCGCCCCTCACAGGCCGACAGACAGGCTGCGATCTCGTCGAGGTAGGCGTCGAGGTGCTCCTGGCGCGGCAGCAGTCCGACACCCTTGTTCGACAGTCGGATGGGATGGGCGCTTCGCAGGTCATTGAGAGTGCTCAGCACGGGGAGGTGCGCTCCCCAGAATTTCGGCATCTCCTTCTTCAGGAGTCCGTCATAGACACGCTTCCGCTCGTCACACTGCCACTGCACGAAGACATCCGGCAGTTCGACGACTTCTGATTTTGATTGGACTTCAACTACAGACATCATTCGCCTCCATTTGCTCTTCCTGGCTCCCTCTCGTCGCCGGTACAATGGCGCCGCTCCTGTGGTGCGGCCTGCCTGGCTGGGGCGACGTGAGGGCGCCAGCTACGAGGCAGCTATATGCAAGCTCCGTACCGTCGTCACGTATGGCGAGCTGGTACGCCGAAGCCGAACCAGATGTCTCGTTGAGGCAGGGGTCATCTGGTCAGGAAATGACCAGGCGGATGTTCAGTCACTGGACATTCGCCTAGAAGGTCACTGTGGCGATCATGGCGGCAACGGACATGGCGATAGCGCCGATGCTCAAAACAATGCGGGTATTGCTGCCGAGCTTTGCGGCAACAGCTATGCCAGCCACGACTGTTCCCCAGGCCGCTGCGCCATGGAGTGAGATCCCGAACCAGGGAAGCGCAAAGGCGAGTCCAAAACACAGCAGTGGCAGCGCTGCGAGTTTCCTGTGTCCGCGCGCCAGGATCAGGGCGACCACAAACGCGACCAGGGCCAGCGTTCCCGAGCCCGCGATGAAGATCACCGGAGTGGGTGGCGGGCTCAAGGGTACGTCAGCGAGGAAGTGGGTGGCGGGAGCACTGGAGCTACGATGGAGTAGCGCAGGGTAATGCACCCTGCGCTGCCATCCTCGCAGTAATAGGCCTCGGGACGAACTCGGACATGTCCCCCCTCTGAGGTGCGGACGTCGTACTCCTTGCCTAGGGGCTCCAGGTGGTGCGCTGCCATCCGGTAGCGGTACCACTTCGGCAGTTCTTTTCCTCCTGGCAGGAGGATGCGATGCCGCTTGCAGCCGATGTCCCAGGCATCGGATGCGACCGCCGATATCCCCTTGTCCAGGTCGAAGTAGTGTGCCGACTTCTTGTCCCGGCAGTCGAGCGTCACCCGTAGGGCATCACTGCCCTCAGCCACCGCCGCTGCTGAGGGTTTGAAGCGCTGCTGGGATGTGACCTCTGTGGAGCCCAGAGGGCTGACAAGGACGACAACAGCGGTCATCAGTAGAAACGAGGCCATCCCGACGCCGAGCAACTCGAGCTGGGAGGAAGGAGTGCTCACCCGCCGTCCCCGCGGAGGCCCGCCCGGACGAATCGCCACAGCAGCACTGCCGCAGACAGACACACGACGTTGACCAGGACAAAGGACACCCACCAGCCTGCACTCATGGGCTCATCGCCAATCGAGGCCAGCGAGCCCAGGTCTACCAGGAACAGGAAGAGCACCTGCAGTGGCACTCCTGCGAGGATGAAGGCGCGCGCGAACCGTCGCATCACTGGAATGCCAGGTCGAGAGTCACCGCTCCACTCGGGGCGACCTCGACACTTGCCTCCTTCTCGCCGAGTTCCTCGTGCCAGACCACCACTGTGTACGTGCCGGGGGGAACATCCTTCAGGCTGAAGCTGCCGTCCTTTCCGGTCACCGCAATGTAGGGATGATCCGAAACCCAGATGAATGCTCGCATCCACTTGTGGGCGTCGCACTTCACATCGACCAGCCCCGCCTTTCGCAGGGGCTTCTTGGCCGTCTGACCTGCGTTGGGAAGGGCGATATTCCCCAGGTTCTTGGAGCCCTGGTGTAGGAACAGGTGGGTGTTGTGCAAGACTGGGTCACTGTTCTTTGCGGTGATGTACTGCCCCGACTTTGCCAACTGAACCAGTGGGGAGAAGGAGCAAACCGTGTTGTCGATCTGAGGATCAGCAGGCGAGAACTCAGCACCCTTGGATATCTCCTTGATCCTCACGACTGCGTTGACGAGTCCGCCGCTCTTGTCGACGGCAATTGCGCCGGCCGGTCGCGTACCGTGGCCGGCGTGGTCGCAGACGCTGGGGTCCTTGTCGATGGTCAGGATCGGTTCGGGCTTTTCCCCCGAGTAGGAGACTGTTCCCGTGATCGTGCCGCCGTCTG
>CAZEIY010000711.1:0-2183 GCA_964512375.1 uncultured Rickettsiales bacterium
TGGCTACAAGATTCCACGCGGGGGCTTGTATCGGTGGGTGAGCTGTCCAAACTACTTCGGGGAGCTGCTCGAGTGGCTCGGCTGGGCACTGGCAACCTGGTCTGGTGCCGGTCTCGCTTTTGCGCTCTACACTGCGGCCAATCTTGTGCCTAGAGCCGTTTCACATCATCGCTGGTACCAGGAGCGTTTTGAAGACTATCCAAAGACCCGCCGAGCGGTACTACCAAGCCTCCTTTGAACTATGAGCCAGGCTATACTGTAGACATGGGTAGTGGAGCGAGCGGTGAGCGCTGGGAGGGCCGGCCAATCCTCTGTAAACAAGAGGTGATGCTGGTCAAGGGCCTACTGTTCGTGCGCGGCAAGCTGACCCTCTTCGAAGATGAACTCTTGTTTGAGCCGATTCGGGGAATCGACAAGCTCGTCGGTGCTCAGGAGATGCGCATTCCTGTCGCTGATCTCACGGAGGTCGAGGGGGACAATCAGGAGTTGGTATTCGTCGTTGGCCGCAAGGAGGTCGAGTTCCGAGGTCGCGGGGCTGGATACGTGCTCGACCGACTCGATGTTCTCATGCAGCATCACGCGGGCCTGGTACCCCAGGATGCTCTGTTCGAAGAGGACGAGCGGGTGCTTGTTCAGGGGCCTCTCGAATCACACATCAACGCCCTGCTCTCAGCAAGGGGCACTGTTACTGTCACAACGCACCGATTTCGTTTCGAGCCGGATGGTTTCTTCAACCGCATGGTTGGTGCGAGTCTTGCCATTGACGTATCGCTCTCCGATGTAGAAGCGGTTGAGGTGGTCGCTGTACGCCGCCTCTTGCGGGTCAGGTTGGCCGGTGCAGACCATCTGTACGCGGGCGCCCTTGTGCCAGTCCTCTATTCGCGACTTCTTGGCCTTCATTCACTGGGCGTGGGCACCGATGGCGATGAACCACCGGATCTTCTCGCTGAGTGGGAGGCATCGTTGATGAAGGGGCCGCTGGGTCAACCGGGTAGCTTCCTGGTCTCTACAAAGAAGCTGATGTTTACGGTGGACGGTACCCTGGACTCCATGATTGGTCTGCATACTCTGGCGATGCCGCTGGCGGACATTGATCGTCTCGCTGCCAAGTCAGGCCGTGGCATCCTGGTCACCTGCGACGGCGCGGCGAGCCTCTTCGACATGCAGCGGGCCGATGCGCGACTGCGCGATCTCTTTGCCCTGTTGCTCCAGTTTCGAGATGAACGCGAACCCGAGTTTGACGAGCCCGCGGGCTGGACCGGGGAGGAAGCAGTAGCAACGCTCGGCAAGATGTCTCCAGGCCTTGGTCTCGGGGATGACGAGCAGGTTCTTCTCATGGGGCCCGCGCTCCAGTGGATGGCCGAAGCCAACGTGCGCCGTGGCGCGCTGGTCGTGACAACCAGTCGTCTCCTCTTCGTCCCCGCTACGCCGGCAGAGAAGCTCTTTGCTGAAGAACTCCAGCATCTGCGTAGGGTTCCCTTCGGCGAGGAACTCACCTCTCAGCTTCAGCTGTTGGCGAAACGTCGTCACCTACGCTTTGGTCCTCGGGGGGGGAGCTTCTTCATCGAACGCTTCTGGGCGACGGTCGAGACGGTGGTTGGTCAGGTCGGTACCCCGGAGCCCCTACTGAACGAGGATCTCCCCGCCGAGGAGCAACACTCGGTCACCCTCGAGTTTCTGCCGCGCAACCTGGGTGAGGTGAAGTACATCACGATCAAACGCGACGGACGGATGATCAAGAGGATTGACCCTGGCGAGACCCTACGGCAGCCCGATGGTCTGGGGATTTTCTATCCAGGACTGCCGACCTCAGAATTGGAAGAAGGAACTGAGCTCTCTTTTGAACTGGGCCGAGAGGATGGCATCTACCGCTTCACGACCACCTTGCTGCGCATTGATACCGCCCAGACGTCTCCTGGGACGGTACTTGAAGAGGGGATCGACGAGGTTGGGGTGGATGCTGGTGGACGGTCACTTCACGTGGTCCGGGACGATCAGTTTCTGTTGGTAGTGAACTATCCTCAGGACCTGCGCTTTCTCAATCGTCGCCATGGCTTTCGGGTGCCGTTTGATGTGCTGAGTAGAGTCCGCAACCTCGCTCCGGATGAGGACGGGGTTCTTTGTGGCGTGGGCTCGTGGTTCCGATGCACCATCGAGGATCTTGCTGTCATTGGCGGGTCGAT
>CAZEIY010000712.1:0-2182 GCA_964512375.1 uncultured Rickettsiales bacterium
GAGAGCGCGATCGAGTTTTGGGACACCACGGGGGTGGAGTTGGCTTCGGGCCTAGGGCGGTGTGGCCTGCCCAATATTGTTCCGACCCCAGCACTGAAGTGCCCCACTGGTTTCAATGCCACACGAATGCGAGATCCCCGCGCTCACTTCGTTGAATGTGCCTAGCGGCGGCGTGGATTGAAAGTTGTTGTTCGGCGTATTCTCGCCCCAGCAATGCAGGCTTCCGCCACTAGCTACGGCGCAATTGTGAAAGTAGCCAACTCCCAGGTCTGTGAACGTCCCAGACGGCGCGGAAACCTGGCCGTGCTGGCCAGAGCCCCAGCAGGACACTGCACCGGTACTTTGAATTCCACATGTGTGCTGGTTGTTAGTCGGCCACCCCCCCGCACCGATCTGGACAAACACTCCCGACGGGGGCGACGACTGACCATAGTCGTTCCGGCCCCAACAAAGCACTGCACCGCCACTATCGATAGCGCAGGTGTGGTCCCAACCTGCGGCCACTTCAATGAAGGACCCTGAGGGGGGCGTCGATTGTCCGTAATCGTCCCGGCCCCAGCAGACGACTGAACCGCTGCTCTGGACACCACAACTATAACCACTACCCGCACTAATCTGAGTGAACACCCCAGCGGGAGGCGTGGTCTCACCATCCAGGTCGCGACCCCAGCACTGCACTGCACCGCTAGTGCTGATTGCACAACTGTGTTGGTGTCCCACGCTGACTTGGCTGAAGGTTCCTGATGGGGCATTAGACGCACCAAAATTGTTGTTGCCCCAACAAAGCACCGCACCGCTGCTGGGGATGCCACAGGTAAATGTGTTGCCCAGGCTGACTCCCCGCCAGCCGCAGGCATCTACCACCCCGTCGCCATCGCTGTCATAGGGGTACAGGAAGTCCCGGGTATCGTCGCAGTCGTCGTAGGGGATCGGAAGCGTCGCGTCGGTCACGCACGACGAGGGATCGGCATGGCCGTCGGTGTCGCCGTCCACGCCGAGGCCGTTGTCGACAACCGTGTCGCAGTCGTTGTCGGCGTTGTCGCAGACCTCCGGGTTCGTCGGGTAGTTGTTGATGTCCGCGTCGTCGCAGTCTCCCTGGCACTCCCACTCACCATCGCCGTCGTCATCGGTCTCTTCGCCGGCCACACCGGGGTTGCCCATGTCGTCGAGTCCATTGCAGTCGTTGTCCTGCCCATCGCACAGCTCGGTGTTCGTCGAATAGTTCAGAGCATTCGAGTCGTCACAGTCCCCCGCACATGTGGTCTCGCCGTCTGTGTCCAAGTCCAGGCCGTTGAGCACCGCGTCACTGTCGTTGCAGTCGCCCTGGCACTCCCACTCACCATCGCCGTCGTCATCGGCCTCTTCGCCGGCCACACCGGGGTTGCCCGCATCATCGAGCCCGTTGCAGTCGTTGTCCTGCCCGTCGCAGACCTCTGCTGCACCCGAAAACACCGTCGCGTCCGTGTCATCGCAGTCTGTCGCATCGTAGTAAACATCTAGTGCCCCGTCGTCGTCCTCGTCTCCATCACTGACAGAACAACTCGTCTGCTGCTCCTCGTCGGTAACGACCTGCTCGAGGGTCAGCGAGAAGTTGCCCGACAGGCTAATGCCGGTGCCGTCGTCCACGGACAGGTAGCCCTCGACCGTCGTCTCGAGCGGCAGGCCAGTGAAGTTGCCGGAGATCGAACCGGTGTCGAGCGTGGCCACATGCAGGTAGCCCGTGCTGGCCGTGTAGGTCTGCTCGTACTGGTTGGCGACGCCGCTGCAGTCCATCAGCGCATAGCTGGTGGTGTTGGCTGCGTCCGCTGCATCGTAGTAGCCGGTACCGCAGACCTCGTCCTGGACGACGGTGACATGGCACTCGAAACCGGCCGAGGTCGTCGCACCGAAGTCCAACGTGAAGGAGCGCACCTCGGGCGGGTCGTCGGGGTCGTAATCGAACGCCGCAGCCAGTGACCAATCGAGACAGCCGTCCAGGTTCGTACTACTACCGTCGGGAAAGTCGACCGTGAAGCTCGCAGTGCATGCGCCTCCGGCCACATCGGCGATGCCATCGCAGTCCTGGTCGATACCGTCACCCCAGACCTCGGAAGCTCCGGGATGGATAGTGGCATCCGCATCGTTGCAGTCGCCGTCCTCGACGGTGACGCCGTCGCCGTCGGCGTCAGTCCCGGCGGGGGTA
>CAZEIY010000713.1:0-2179 GCA_964512375.1 uncultured Rickettsiales bacterium
CCTCGACTCGCGACAGACCCTCTTGGTAGCTCTTGGAGTCGTGACAGTCCTTGCATAAAAACTCAAGATTGTCGTCAGTGTCGGCGCCGAAACTCGCTCGCGCCATTCTATGGTCGAGCTCCCCATCCTCACAGGGGGTTGAACACCTAGCACACTCTCCCTTTTGGCGTCTGATTATGGCGCTCCTCTGCTCGTTCGAGATCTGGGGTCGTGCCCCAGGTAGTGTCAGGAGTTCGAACGCCTTTGCGCTCAGTACTCCCAGGCTCTCGCCATGATAGGTCAGCGCCATGCCAGTTGCGCAGGTGAACAGCTCGCAGAACTTGAGGCACACGTCAAATTCTGGGGGCCGCCGATGGACCCACCACTCGTCTTTTTTGCTGGTGACTCTCACAGAGAGACTGTTGATGGTTGTGGGGCTACTCAGGAAGACGTAGGGGCAGATCGCGTCCTTGTGCAGTTCCTCGCGAACCGCTTCAAGGTACGACGAGTAGTAGTGTTTCTCTGCCTCACACTCCCTCAGGTCACGGGGGAGATGCTCCCACTCTGTCGCCTCAGGGATGGCCGAGCGACTCTCGATGAAGACTCTGGTGGCATCGGACGCTCCGGGGGTCTCGATTGGGAGCTTCGAAATGAGCTCCTTGGTCTTGGAATCAGCGTAAAAATACGCATGATCACCATGGATGGTGAGGGCCACACCAGGGAGGTTATGGTCCCTCGTCTCTGGGGTCCATGCGGCGATGAGCATTTGGCCCCACAGGATGTGGACCGAGATCTCATGGGCCTTGCACAGCTCCAGGATCATCCGAGCGGTGCACCCATGGTCGTCCAGCATCTCGTAGAGGTCCTCATCAGGGTAGAGGCGCTCAGCGACCCCTCGCAGGAGGTCCTCCACCTCCTCGAGAGTCCAGATGGGCCTACCCCTCTTCTTGACGAGCTTGGCCAGTTGGGTAGGAACACAGCTACCGTCGGTATGCTCGAAGGCCTCAGGAGCGAGGCCCTCGGGGCGGTAGAGGGTGGGATAGCGCCATGGCTTGGCTCGATGCAGGGGTCGGTCCAAGGTGGTTTGGACGCTTACACCCCCTTCGGGAGCCACCATGGTCTCCTGCCGGTCGTATAAGGTGGGGCGCGAGTCGTCGGAAGAGGAGGTGTCCCGTCAGCCTGCGAAGCGCCGCCGCATCGATGACGACGACGATGGTGATGACGACAGCAGCCGCGGTGACCTCAGCGACGCCGAATCGGATGACGAAGCGACGGGGGGCGCCGGCGCTGGTGCCGGCACGGGTGCAAAGGCGAAGCGGGCGCGTGCGAAATGAGCCTGCTTCAACGTGTTGTGCGCGATATGCAGCAGAAGACGTGCGCCGACGGCGGGCGGGTGAATAGGGCTACCTCTTCATTGCTTCGTAGCCTTGCTGCCAATAAAGTGTCGAAACGTCCGTCAACTTAGTGTCCCATACCAAGCGCCACTGGCACGCCAAGACCGAAGCCGATCACGCCGAAGAAGGCGCCGCAAGCGAGCACCATGAACTGAGAGCGCCCATACGCTGGCTTATCCTTCACGGAGCTGTCGTACTCCGCAATGACGCCCATGATCGCGAAGGCAAGGGTTGCGAGGGCCGCGAGACCGATGAGCACCGCCGCCGGAATCCCGAAGACGGAAGAGGCCATGGTGAGTCGCTGTTTGCAAGCGGCGCAACTGCGCCGCGCATGCAACCACCAGCAACCTATTGGGAATGTCGCGCAACGGGCGCGTAGGACATGCGGTGAAAGGGTATCCACGGCCCGAAGCGCGCAAGCCCGTCACGGTGTCGCTTCGTGGGATAGCCCTTGTTGCGCGCAAGATCGTAGCGGCTGCTCTCCTCGGCATGTGTGGCGGCCAGGGATGCTATCCACCCGTCGCGCTCCGTCTTGGCAACAATGGACGCCAGCGCAATTTCCGCGTGCAGGGAGTCACCCTTGACAACGCACGTGTGGCGGTGCCCTGCAACGCCGGGAAAGGAATCACCGTCAATGAGGAGCAGATGCCCACTCGGTGGTGCGTCGACTCCGCGTTCCTGCCACCTCTCGCTAACGCGCCGAAGCAGCTGTTGTGCCGCGTTTATCATGGCCTGGTGCGTCGCTTTCAAGATATTCATCTCGTCGATGGCCGGCGCGTCTACGCTAGCAACAGTGTACTCCACGT
>CAZEIY010000714.1:0-2173 GCA_964512375.1 uncultured Rickettsiales bacterium
CCGACTCAGTGGTGGGCTTCGGTGATCTCGCGGCCCAACAATACAACATGATGGTAACGATGCACGGCACCATCATGGTGTTCTGGGTGGCGATGCCCATTCTGGTAGCCGGCTTCGGCAACTATCTCATTCCACTGATGGTCGGCACTGATGACATGGCCTTTCCGACCCTCAACCTGCTGTCCTTCTGGACATTCTTTCTCAGCACAGTAGTGCTCCTGGCCTCACTGTTTGTCCCTGGTGGTGCAGCGAGCGCCGGTTGGACCTCCTACCCTCCCCTAGCCGCAGATCCCAGATTCTCGGGAGTCGATCTTGGGATAACCCTATGGATTCTCGCCGTTGCCCTTGAGTTTGTTGCCTTCCTCATGGGCGGCATCAACTTCATTACGACATCGATCAATCGTCGAGCCCCGGGGATGTCGATGTGGGATCTGCCACTGTTCGTCTGGGAAGAGATCATGGCATCCATCATCTTTATGCTCTCGGTCGGGCCACTGGTCGCCGGAGCAGTGATGCTATTGATCGACCACAACTTTGGGACTGGTTTCTATGACCCAGCACAGGGCGGCGACCCCCTACTCTTTCAGCACCTGTTCTGGTTCTTCGGCCACCCCGAAGTCTACGTCCTGCTCCTGCCAGCTCTGGGAATCCTGGCTGAAGTGATGACCGCCTGCGCTCGCAAGGCGCTGTTCGGATACAGGATGGTTGTCTGGTCCACCATCATCGCGGGCCTGCTGTCCTTCATTGTTTGGGCACATCACCAGTTCATCTCAGGAATCGACCCCCGGATGGCCTTCCCCTTCAGCCTCACCACGATCCTGATCTCAGTGCCATTTGCCGTCACAATCTTTGCCTTCATCGCGACCCTGTGGGGGGGAGCCATCCGCATGACCCCTGCTATGGCAGCGGCGGTGCTGATGCTGGGAACCTTCCTCGTGGGTGGCTGTACTGGCATCATCCTCGGCTCAGCCGCTGCTGACATCTACATGCACGATACGATGTTCGTCGTCGCACACTTTCATTACACGATGGTGCCGATCGTGATCTTCGCCCCAATCGCGGGCTTCTATCACTACTTCCCCAAGATGTTTGGGAAACCCCTGGACGGCACGCTGGCCTGGCTCCACATCATCGGCACAGGGATCTTCTTCAACCTGTGTTTCCTGCCCATCTTCACCCTTGGATTCATGGGCCACCAGCGCCGCATCTCAGACCCGACGCAGTTCGGCTACATCGATGGCGGTGAGAGCCTTCAGTTCATCGCGACGGTCGGAGCTATCGGCGCACTCGTCAGCCAGATTCCGTTCGCTATCAACATCGTCAAGAGTCTCCTCTCGAACAGGAAGGCTGATAGTAACCCGTGGAAGGCAACGACTCTCGACTGGCAGACCTTGTCACCCCCTCCGCATGGGAACTTCCCAAGTACCCCGAGGGTCTACCGTGGCCCCTACATCTACAGCCCTCCGGGGATCGAAGCCGACTACATCCCACAAAATGAGCAACCAGATGATTCTTCCCCAGATGATTCTTCTCCAGACCGCGGCCAGGCACCGGTCTCGGATGCCTCGACAACACCCGCCTGACCGGAGAGATGCCCGTGTCAAACGCCACAGCCACACCGCAGCTGGACTACAGCAGTACTGGAGTGCCCACCGGTCGAGTCGCCATCTGGTGGTTCATTGCTTCTGAAATCGCCATCTTCGGTGGTGCAGTAGCCTGCTACCTACTGTATCGCCTCGAGCACCCCGAGTGGTCAGAAGCCGCCAGTCACACCGTCCAGTGGGCGGGTGCCACCAACACGGTTGTGCTGTTGACCAGCAGCTTGATGGCAGTGCTCGCGGACAAGGCATCTCGAGAAGGTGATGGAAAGGGCGCAGCCCGCTACCTCTGGTTCGCGGTCCTGGGAGGTCTAATCTTCCTCGGCATCAAGATCTATGAGTACAGCCATGAGATTCATGCGGGCTTCACCCCAGTCAGCGACCAACACGGCCTCTTCTGGGCTTTCTACTTTCTGATGACCGGGCTGCACGCAGCGCACGTTGTGGGTGGGATGACTGCGATGGGAATCGTCGCTCGAGGTGCAGCCCGGGGCATGCACCTGGGGCGTGTAGAGCTGGTAGCCATCTACTGGCACTTCGTGGATGTCATCTGGATCTTCCTGTTTCCCCTTCTC
>CAZEIY010000715.1:0-2172 GCA_964512375.1 uncultured Rickettsiales bacterium
CTACACCAGCCTGGGCCCTGGCAGCTTGAACTCCGATCTTTTTGCGTTCGCTCCCATTTGGTGATAGAGTCGCCGGATGGAGCAGCGAAGCAAATGGTCTTTATGGTTATCCATGGTGGCGCTGGTTTGGAGCGCGCTGCTGGTTGCCTGTAGTGCACCGCAGGTGCGAACGACGACTTTGGAGGATGATTCGCTGGGTACGGTCCGCCTCGGCGACAAGCTCCTGCGGCTCGAGTCCGCGGTAGCCGTCTGGCTTCCCGCCAAAAACCAGCTCGAGCTCCTCTTATTTCCCTTCGCGGTCTCGAGCGCGGATATCGAAACCGCGAGGACCAAGGGCGGCATCTTCGTCATCTTTGGCAAATCGTCACCCAACCCGAAGCACTGGCCCAGCTGGGCACCACACTTTCGGGTGACACTGACCCTGGCCGCGGGCACCACGGAGCTCTCCATGGGACGCGTCGAGCGACTCGATGTCAACGTGCCGTGGATGCGCAAAAAGAATCATGCCTACTTTTCCTCCGGACCAGCGGGACATCTGGACCCGACCGCCTTGCGCGGCGACCTGGGTCAAAAAGCGCGCGTGGGGCTCCGCCTGACGGGTGAGATCACAGACTCGGCGGACCGGCTGAGCTACTCGATAGACGCGGAGACCGTCGTTCGAGTCTGTGGCCCACCACGCTGTCCCGCTGCGCCGTAGTCCAGCCTATCCCTGCACGTCGGCGTTGGTGCCCTGTAACATCCGACGTGCTGCTATCCCCTGGGCCAGGCCAGAGTGCGATGGACCTCTGCCGCCGTGGTTCTCGGTCGAAAATGCTAGGGCATGCGAAGCTTGATTTTACCGATTCCCGCCTTGCAAGCGTCGCGAACGTAGTAGACCTTCACCTTGGAACCATCTCGGACTTCCTCCTTGTACGCCGGATCGGTGTCCACGATGATCTGCATCTTGGCAATGTGCTTTTCGGAGCTGCCGATGCGACCCAGAGTAGAACAGGCCGCAGTGCGGTTGGGGGCTCTCTCGTTGGTCAGGCGGGTGGTGGTGAAGTCGGCGGCGGCCTTACAATTGGTCTCGTTGAAGAACCAGTGCCACGCCCCACCCACGTCCTTGCCGCCGCTGACTTCGGCGGGGCTGGTCTGCCCGGCTACCTTGACGTATTTGCCACAGTCATTGGTACGCTTGCTCTCTTTTAGCCAGCGTGTGTAGTTAATGATGGTGAATTTTGCGTGGTCGACGGTGAGGGCACGTTTGCCGGCGCGCTTCACATAGGCAAAGAACTCTTTCTCGACGTCGATCTTCTGGGCATCTAACGCGTGGAGCAGAAGCACGCCTGCGCCCTTGCGGCCGCCGCCCCAATGGAAGTGTTCCTCCCACAGGTAGTCCCACTCACCGCACTTGGCGAGTTTCTTGCCTACGTCCAGATGACCCGGAGACTTCGATGCTCCCTTCAGGTACTTTTTATGGAGGGTCTTCCAGGTTTTGATGATCGTTTTGCAGGTGGTCTTGGTATTCAGAAGGCTGACAACACCACTGTGCAGGACCTTGCACGCCGCTGTTCGAGGGCTTCATGTTCACCTACGCCATCCTCAAGGACGAGGTTCTTGGCATCGACGAGCAGCTGCGCCGTACCTTCACCGGTGCTGCCTTCGCGACTCTGGGTGCAGTACTCTTCCTCGTCTCGACTGAACTAATGGAGGCGACATTCGACGTCGGCTGGCTCGGCGGTGTCGCCATCGGCCTACCGTTTGTCTTCTTCAACAAGCCGATCTTGAGGGCAATCAACCGGCTCTCAAGCCGCTTGATGCCCGAGGCACACACCGCAGCCGAGCGTTCGTACCTCGAGGCGTATGCTCTTGCCATGGAGGACGGTCAGGTGACCGGCAACGAGCGACGCTTCCTCGACCTGCAGGCGAAGAGCCTTGGTCTGGACTCAGCCCGCATCGCTCACCTGGAGTCCACGTCCGAAGGGGAACCGGAAGAGGGCTGAGCCTCTTTGGACGCAGCCATCCCGCCTAGAAGTTCATCGAATCAGCCCGCTACACCGTGGCTGGAGGCGGGTGGGGGTGCCCCCGGCTCGGATGAGGCCCCCTTTTGTTCCGGCTTCTCCGTCATCTTGGAGGTCGCGACCGACACCGCAACGATCGTCGCCACACGCCCCCACATGGCCCCGCTGCTGC
>CAZEIY010000716.1:0-2169 GCA_964512375.1 uncultured Rickettsiales bacterium
TCCGAGCCACGGCTCCAGATCTTCGCGAGCGACGAGTCCAGAGCCCTGCAGCATGTACTGGGACGAGCTGAAAAGGCCACTCAGGACCCTCGTCTGCTCTATTGGCAGGGGCTCCTCTCTAGCTGCACTGGTCAGGCCGAACAAGGTCAGAAACAGCTCAAGTTGTTCCTGGCCATGGCGCAAGGGGCCTATCCGCGCCTCGAAGCCAGGGCCAGGTACGATCTGGCCTTTCGACAGAACGACTGTGCGGGGGTTCTTGCCGCCACCGAGCAACTCATCGCCTTGGACACAGTCCCCATGCAGGACTACCTGCGACACTTCTCTGCGCTCCAGTGTACGGCGCCTTGTGGGGCACCTGAGGAGATGCTCTCAACTGCTCAGAAAGTGCTGACATCAGCGCCCACGGCACCGTTGGCACTGGAACTCATGCTCGACGCTAGCCTCTGTAGCGATAGTTGCGTCGCCATCGTAGCCAACTACCGAAAGCTCAAGGCGGCTGGCGGTGACATCGGTCCGTACAAGGCGAAGTTCGACGAGTGTGTTCCTCAGGTTGCTTCGTTCACGCTGCCCGAGTGCAGAGACGAGATGCAGGTCGGTGTCCGTGACAAGGACGGTGAACTACAGCAGCTGTCATGGGGTGAAGAGGTGTTGATCGAGGCCGGCGGCGACCTTGAGTTCGCGCTTCCAGGCCACAGGCCCTCGGGACGGGGCGAGGCGCCACGCCTTGTACAACCTCTCAGTTCGTTGCCTGCACAATCGGTAGTGACGCCACCCTCGGTGGTCGTGTTGGACGGAGGCAATAGCAGCTCATTTACACTCAGCTTCGCCTCTGAGCAGGGGCCCGTTCGGAAGAGCGTATCGATTCACAGGGCCGCTGGTCCGAGGCGTCTACTTGCGCCAGTGACTGTCGGTGCAGACGTGGAGCTGACCATCGATGTTCCAGGTCTTGGAGTTGCGAAGGGGCAGCTTCCTCTTCGTTCGTGCCAGGCGCACAGACTCACGTTGGACTTCACCTCTCTGCCTGGAACGGCTGCTCTCGTCGAGCAGCGTCGCGCCGCCCGTTCATTGGCAGCCCCTGTGGCGCTCACCAGCGCCGCTCTCGGGGCGGGAGTCTCACTTGTTGCCGTGGGGCTGTCTGCCACCCCAGGGCTTGCCGGGATGAGCGATGCCGCAGACGCCGCGAGAACGCTTCAAGAGTACGAGCAGGCCACCGCCGGGCGGGGCGATCTCGAAACCAGACTGGCTCTGGGCGTGAGTGTCGGCAGCGCCCTCGTAGCAGGTGGAGTCGCTGCTCTGGTCCAGGCAGTAAAGAAGAGCGCCGCGGTCAGAGCCGCTCGGGCCAAGCACCTGAGTCGCGTCGCAGAGCCCGCCGAACTGAGTCAGATTGCCAGCGTCGAGCTGGTCCCGGAAAACAAGGCGACCACAGACCCTGCAGCTCAGGGAGGCACGTCAGCAAGCTCAGGAGCAGATGGCAAACAGGTCGACTCCAACAAGGAATCCGACCCGGAAGGCGAGGTGTCATCGAAACCATCGTCAGATCGGCGCGCGCCGACCCGGGGACAGGCCGCAAAGAAGGCAAGTGAAGCCGAGGCTTCTGCAGCTGTACCGCAGGTTCCCAAGGAGCCTGTGAGTGGGGGCAGCATCCGAGCCACACAGGTCGAGGCTGCTCAGGGAGAATTTCGTGCCGTTCTCACCGCAGATCTCACAGGTCATGCGGATTCGCTGCAAGCCCACTATCGCCTCGCAGGCGCGGCCTGGCAGAGCCAACCAATGATCATGAAGGACATCGTCGCTCCCGCCGAGGGTCCTGTCCTGAAGGAAGAGTGGACCGCGGTTCTCCGTGCCGAGGCTAGCGACGGAGCGCGCAGCGAGTTGGAATACTATGTGGTCGTGTTGAGCCGGGGTCAGGAGTTTGCAATCGGGACGCGACGCAGCCCCAAGAAGCTCCTCCTGCAAGTGCCGTCCTCTCCATGACCGCTACTGCTTAGTTGCCCTCGGCAGCCGAAGTCGAACCTGGTCAGCGAGCTCGTGGTGTCCCTCGGAGCGCAGTCGCTGTCATTAAAGACGCCATCGTTGTCGAGGTCGCCTGCATCGCCGTCAGCACCATCACAATCCTGGTCGATGCCGTCGCCGTCGTGGTGTCCCAAAACTCGATCGTGGTCTCCGTCC
>CAZEIY010000717.1:0-2167 GCA_964512375.1 uncultured Rickettsiales bacterium
GCGCCGCGGCCGCCAACGAGCGCGGCGCCTTCGCAGAGGCTGCAGCGGCCCTCGGGCCAGACACCGGGCTTGAGGATGGATTCGCCCAGGACCTGCTTCTCCAGCAGCGCGCAATTGCCGAAGCGGGCAGACTCGAACACCACGTAGCCATCGCCACCCTTGCTCAGATCGACGAAGCGTCTCCGCTCTGGGCCGAGGGCCTACTGCAACGCGCGCGCTGGTCGCTCGACCTAGAAGATGGAGACGCCGCTCTGCAGATGATCGGTTCCAGCGCGCTCGCAGCAAGCCAGGTGGGGCGATTCAACACAAAGCAGCTTATGGAAGCCGAACTGCTGCGTAGTCGCGCCCTCAGAGCCCGCAACCAGACCGATGACCTTCAACTCGCGTACCAGGCCTGCAAGCGAGTCTGGCTCACCAGCGGGCGCGATTCGGAGATGGCGAACGAAGCAACTTCCTGCATGAGCGGGCTTGAGGACTCGACAAACGCCAGGACCAGGCTGAGCGGAGAGGAGACGGTTCGAAGAGCACAGGTCCTGGGCAAGGCACATGCCAATGGAGAGGTCATCGCACTCCTCGAGCCAGAGAGAGAGTTTCTCAAGTCTGACCTTCAACGAGGAGGCTGGGCTGGGTGCTTTGGAACCTACGAACTGGGCCGAGCCCACCACAAGCAACGTGACTATAAGAGCGCAATTCCGCTCCTGTCCGGCATCGCGGGCTCATGCTCCGAAGAAGACCTGCAGGTACGCAGCCGATATCTCAAAGCACAGGGCGAAGGACGCGCAGGGCGCGGCGAGGACTCGATCGCGAGCTTCGTGGAACTCTCGGAACTTCATCCGAGCCACAGCTATGCCGATGACGGTCTGTACAACGCCGGCAAACAAGCGCAAAAGGACGGCGACAGTGAACGAGCACGGCTCCTGTTCACCAGGATGGCCACAACCTTCCCCGAGGGGGACATGGTCGGCAAAGGGCTCTGGGGCATGGCATGGGCACATCTTCGGCAAGGTCAGCGCGACGAAGCGTTGACCTGGCTCAAGCAGCTGGCTGCAGGTAATCCGAGAGGGAGGCAACGCGAGTATGTGCTCATGGCCAGGTACTGGGGAGCGCGCGCTGGTCTCGACTCACGCAGCACTCGTCAAACAGCGATAGCAGAATTGGCGTCACTGGCGGCATCCGAACCCCTGCACTACTACGGAGTCCTGGCCCTCTGGAAGCTCCACTCCATCGATCCGACCGCGGCGAAAGAGGTCAGCACTTCCCTTGAGCAGATGGCGAACTTGCTACGCGTGGGACGCAGTGAGCCAGGGAGCTTCTTTCCGCAGCGAAGCTTTGCTGAACACCCACTCGTGATCCGAGCAGTCGGCTTGCTCCGCGGCGGTTTCAAGGCGCCTGCTGCGCTGCTCATCGGCCAGGTTCTCAGCGAGGAACCCCATGGGCCGTGGGAACCAGCAACCCAGTTATACGCCTCGCACCTGCTGGAGCTGGCCGGCAACCCGTATTTGAGTCACAACCTGCTGCGTAAGACCTTCCACAAAGACCATCCCGAGGCGTCAACAGACAACCTGGCGATGATTCGCCACGCGTTCCCACTGGCCTTCCACGACGAGATCCGAGGGGTAACCAATGAATACGCATGGAATCCGCTGCTCTTCCAGGGTCTCGTCCGTGAAGAGAGCGCGTTCATGCCAGCAGTCATCTCATGGGCAGGGGCAATGGGACTGAGCCAGTTGATGTGGCCAACGGCCCGGGAGACGGCACGTAAGATGGGTATCAAGGGGCTCACCAGGAGTGGCCTCAACGATCCCGAGCTCAACCTGCGCATCGGGACCACCTACTTCGAGGGTCTTCACCGCCGCTGGAAGGGACACCTCCCTCTAGCGATCGGCTCCTACAACGCCGGACCAGGGGCTGTAAATCGCTGGATAAAGTCCGACGGCAACATGGAGCTCGACATGTGGGTGGAGGCTATCCCATTTGACCAGACTCGCCACTACGTGAAGCGGGTGCTCTCGTCCTTCCAGACGTACCAGTTCCTCTACGGTGTTGGGCCCATCTCCATCCCCCTACGCATCGGTCCAGTACGCGCTGCCATCGATTTGAACGACCCCTCAGACAGCTAGGACCGAAGTCCTCACCGAATCGTTGCCGCAACAAGGCGGATCGTCTC
>CAZEIY010000718.1:0-2167 GCA_964512375.1 uncultured Rickettsiales bacterium
TGTTTCCGATCTGATGCGCCGCATGGTCAAAGAGGGTCTGCTCAAGTTCGACGGGAGGCCTCTCTTCCCTGAGCGCATTGCTTACACAGTGCCATACGAGCTCTCAGATGCCGAGGCGCATCTATACAAGGAAGTTACCGAGTATGTCCGGGAGGAGTTCAACCGTGCCAAAGCGCTTCAAAATGACCGGCGAGCCGGAACGGTCGGTTTTGCCCTCACTATCCTCCAGCGGCGCCTGGCGTCTTCATCTGAAGCCATATATCAGTCGCTGATTCGCCGTCGCGAGAGGCTTGAGAAACGTATGCGTGAACTCAAGCTTATGCAAAGAGGAGCAGCGTTCGCAGAAATCATGACTGGACCTCTACTCGATGCTGATGACATTGAGGATCTTGATGATGCGCCAGAGAACGAGGTTGAGGTTACAGAGGCCGAGATTCTCGACCAAGCCACCGCAGCCAGGACCATCACCGAGCTCAAAGCCGAGATCGCCACGCTTACCCGCCTTGAGAAACTAGCTGCAGATGTCTGCCGAAGCGGCCAGGATACAAAGTGGAAAGAACTGGCACGCGTCCTGGGAGAGGTTTTTACCTCAGCCGGCTTAGGGAGTAAGGTTGCCGATGCAATCGTCCCCTACGGTGGGAAGACAATTTCACCTCCCAAGGCCTCACCACATCAGAAGCTCGTAGTCTTTACTGAGCATCGGGATACGATGAACTATCTTGAGCGACAGATCAGCACGCTCCTTGGGCGTCCTGACTCGATAGTGACCATCCATGGGGGGAGGGGCCGCGAGGACCGCCGTAAAGCGCAGGAGAGCTTCCTCCACGACCCCGAGGTTCAGGTTCTTCTTGCTACCGACGCCGCGGGCGAAGGGATCAATCTGCAACGTGCTCATCTGATGGTTAATTACGATCTGCCGTGGAATCCTAACCGCATTGAGCAGCGTTTCGGTCGAATCCATCGTATTGGTCAGACGGAGGTGTGCCATCTCTGGAACCTGGTGGCCAAAGATACCCGGGAAGGTGATGTGTACCGTCGGTTACTTGAGAAATTAGAAGAAGCGCGTCGAGCACTTGGCGGCCAGGTCTTTGACGTACTGGGCAAACTCCAGTTTGAGGGGCGCCCGCTCCGTGACCTTCTAATCGAAGCTATTCGCTACGGCGATCAGCCCGAAGTGCGTGCCCGTCTGGAACGTGCTGTTGAAAATGGGGTGGATCATCCGCGCATACGTGAACTCATAGAGGATGAGGCATTGGCCCATGATGCCATGGACGCCAGCCGGGTATCACGTGTGAGAGAAGAAATGGAGCGCGCCGAAGCGCGCCGTCTCCAGCCCCATTACATAGAATCATTCTTCCTCGAAGCGTTCAGTCGTCTGGGAGGTACCGTGCGGCTGCGCGAACCGCGCCGTTACGAAGTGTCCCATGTTCCCGCTCCCGTCCGTAACCGTGATCGTCAGATTGGCATGGGGGAGCCCGTGCTTTCACGCTATGAACGTATCGCCTTCGAGAAAGAGAAGATTACCTGTCCCCGACACCCGCTGGCTGCCTTCGTATGTCCCGGACACCAACTTCTCGATGCGGTGCTTGATCTCACTCTTGAACGCAACCGGGATCTCCTCAAACGAGGGACGATACTGGTGGATAAACGTGATTTTGGCACAAGTCCTCGGGTGCTCTTTTTCCTGGAACATGCTATCCAGGATGAGATTCCTGTATCATCTGGTGGCGCAAGCATAAGCTCCGTCGGGCAGGCAAGCACGCGTCGTACCATATCGCAAAGGATGCTCTACGTGGAGATGGACGAAGCGGGGAACACCCACCATCTTTACTACGCACCGTATCTCGACTATCGCCCTCTTGAAGCTGAAGAACCCGATGTGGCGTCTATCCTTGCCCTGCCTGAGTGCGCCTGGATCACCCGGGAACTGGAACAGAAAGCCCAGGGACATGCCATTGCTCATGTAGTCCCTGAACATATCGAAGAGGTACGCAGCCGGCGTCTTAAGTGGATAGAAAAGACCCGCGTAGCGGTCAAAGATCGCCTAACCAAGGAAATAGCCTACTGGGATCACCGGGCAGAGCAACTCAAGCTCCAGGAGCAGGCCGGAAAACCGGGAGCCCGGCTTAACTCGCAAGAAGCGCGTCGTCGTGCCGATGACCTCCAG
>CAZEIY010000719.1:0-2163 GCA_964512375.1 uncultured Rickettsiales bacterium
GCCAGGTGTAGCCCGGGCTGTCCCCTGGATCCGGATCGCTCCAGCCGCTGGGGCTGCAGGTAAAGGTCGTGGCCTCACCGCCAGAGCTGGGAGTGATGACCACCGCGGTGATCGAAGGCGCCGCGTTGTCCACCGTCACCCCGCTGCTGGTAAGGGGGATGCCAAAGTCCGTCCCATCGGTGGGCGTCGCAGTGCAGGTGAGCACATCGCCCTTGTCAAAGGATGCCCCGGTAATGGTCTGCGTCGTCACCGAAGGGCTACCCCCGACGCTCCACTGCCAGGTGTAGCTCGCCGTGTCTGCCGGGTCCGGATCGCTCCAGCCGCTGGGACTGCAGGTAAAGGTCGTGGTCTCGGTACCGGAGCCGGGGGTGATGGCCACCGAGGTGATCGAAGGCGCCGTGTTGCCTACCGTGACCGGAGAACTGGTGAGGGAGCTGCCGAGGTCGGTACCATCGGTGGGCGTCGCCGTGCAGGTCAACAGATCCCCCCTGTCGAACGAGGCGCCCGTGATGGTCTGGGTAGTTACCGATGGATTTCCGGAAACACTCCACTCCCAGATGTAGCCCGCCGTATCCGCTGGATCTGGATCACTCCAGCCGCTGGGAGTGCAGGTAAAGGTCGTGGTCTCGGTGCCCGAGCTGGGGGTGATGCTGAGGCCCGAGATGCTCGGCACAGAGTTGGCGATGACCACCGCCGTACTGGTAACCGGCAGACCGTCCTCGAGACCATCATTGGCAGTCCCGGTCACCGTGATGGAGTTCCCCCTGTCGAAGGAACCTCCGTCCAGCGTGCTGGTCGTCGCTCCGGCGATGGGGTTGCCATCGAGGTTCCACTGCCACGACACCGTGACCGGCTGGCCATCGACATCGGTCGTCAGTCCATAGCTCGCCGTCAAGACCGTCATCTCGACGGCCGAGGGGGGGGAGATCACCACGCCAGCGACACCGGGGGGAGTGTTGATCACGGCAAGGTTGGAGTTCACCGGCAGGCCGATGGACTGGCCGTCGTCGGGAGTCACCTCGCACCAGATGGGAGTACCCGCCGGCTGGCCGAGCGGGACCAGGGTGTCGCTCGTCGCCCCCGCGATGGGGGTTGTGTCGGCGTACCACTGGTACTGGTAGCCCGGCGTACCGCCGTCGAGGTCGACCCAGCCCGAGGGAGTGACGGTAAACGTATCGGAGTCCAGCCCCACCGAAGGCGTGACGGTCGCAGCGGCGATGGACGGGATGCTGTTGCCGATGGCGACCGCAGCGGAGCCCGGCTGGGAAGTCGCCTGCCCGTCGCTGGCAGTGACATAGACGGCCCAGGTGTCCAGGGCCACCGTCTCGGCCGCCAGAATCGTGGTCAAGCCGATGGATGCGGGCATGGGGTTACCGTTCAGGGTCCAGGAGTAGTCGTAGGTGATGGGCGCGGGACCGCCATCCGGATCGACCGAAGGCGTGTCGATGCTGACCGAGAGGTCGTCGGTGGTAGCAGGGAGCGCGGGCAGGAGCGAAACCACCGGGGCGGTCGGGCTGGCGTTGACGCTGATTGTGACCGTCGCGGTGCCGGTGAGGCCCACGGAGTCAGTCGCGGTGAGGGTGAGCAGGTGGCTGCCAGCGGTAAGTCCGGTGACGTTCAGGGCAACCGAACCCGCAGAGTCGGGGACCGAGAAACCGAGAGAGCCGTCTTGGTCCGAGGCCCACTCGACAAGCAGGTTGTTGTCGGCGTCCTCGAGGTCATGGACGGTGCCGGTCAACTCGATTGTGTCGCTGTCGTTGTGGCTCTCACCAGCCGACGGAGTACTGATGATGGCAGTCGGCGGATTCGAGACCGTCAGGATGATCGAGTCGGCACAGGTGCCGCCCACCTCGTCCAGCACGGTCATGGTGATGTTGTGAGTCGCGGCAGAGAGCACGGTCGTCGGCAGCACAACCTCGCCCGCCGTGGTCGGCAGCACGGTTCCCAGCGCGCCATCGACATTGGAGGCAAAGGACGCCGACAGCCAGTCGGCAGGGACATCCAGGTCGGCGACCGTACCCTCGAGAAGTACCAACTCGCCGATAGGAGCAGTAGAAAGGCTCTCGGGGGCGGTGATGGCGCAAGTCGGCGCAGTATTCGGCGGCCCGACCACGATGGTGACTGTTGCGGTGGCGGTGCGCGCGGAGCTGTCGGTTGCCGTGG
>CAZEIY010000720.1:0-1597 GCA_964512375.1 uncultured Rickettsiales bacterium
CGACGGACCACTCCTGCGCGCCAGCCTGCTCTACGGTCTGCCCCTGCTCCCCCATGTTCTGTCTGGAGTCATCTTCCAGGCCACTGACCGAACCCTGATAGCAGCTCATGCCGGGCTCGACGAGGCCGGCATCTACACACTGGCAAGTCGCCTCGCATCCGCGATCTTTATGGTCGCAATGGGGATGCAGCGGGCCTGGCTTCCCTTCTTCCTCCGGGAAGACCGGGACGCCGGAGTGCAGGGCTGGGAGAGAGTTCGAAAGCTGAGTTTCTTTTCGATTCTCGTCGTGGCCTTCGCGGCCATTGGCATGGGCCTCTTTGCTCCGGAGATTATCGGGCTCATCGCTCCGGATGCCTATGCTGCAGCCGCACTCGTCGTTCCGATCCTTGCGCTTTCCTGTTTTGTTCGCTCCTACTACCTGGTCGCAGTCGCCGTAGTCTTGGCCAACAAGGGGACAGCACGCCTCATCGCGCTAGCTACCCTGCCCGCCGCAGCCCTCAATGTGTGGCTGAACGCACTGTGGATTCCGGAGTACGGCATTACTGGCGCAGCGTGGGCGACCTGTATCAGTTACGCCTCGAGCGTAGTCCTCACCGGTCTTCTCGCGCGCAAGGCGCGCAAGGTACCCTTCAAATACGGCAAAGCGCTGCTTCTCTTGGGCACCGTTGCCGCCACACTGCAACTGGGCACCGGCCAAGACCTAACCCGTCGCTTGCTTCTCAGTCTGGCCTTTGCCGGTTTCGTGGCGCTTCTAGATGGTCGGGATCTGCTGGGCGCCATCCGATCGGTGCTTCGCCAACTGCGGACGCGCCTTGGGAAAGACAGTCCATGAGCAACGAGACGGCCCTGGTGCAAATGAAGCAGTGGGAGAGGGAGCACTCTCTTTGGGAGGAGCATCTCTGGGGCTACCCCGTGTGGTCTCTCGACCGATTCCGCTGGCACCGTATGGAGGCCTTCCGCGACGAGCAAGAGACCCCGATCGTGTCCAGCCAACCCCGAGGATGGGAACGATTTGGTGCCGAGCGATTCGTAGTAGCCCAATCGATGCGCGATCTGCGCCGAGGAGGACCCGGCGGACGCGAAGGACGCGACATCTGGTTGCTGGGAAATTCGACGTACCGACGAAGCGACCCTGAAGGCAACTCCCACTGCATCTTCGCCTCGCACCTGCGCGAGCAACTTGGGGACCGTCTGCTCTTCTTGGAGTTCAACGGGGCTCGAATTCCCAGCCTGGAGCGGGAGGACCACTGCTTCCTGGACGCGTTCCAAGTCCCGCTGCTTCTCGCTAGCCGGGCACTCAGCCGGGGACTAGGCCCACTCCTCCGATGGACCCAAGGCAAGAAGATGGAGTCCTTTGCACCCTTGAGCGCGGAGCGCCTGGTCGACCGAGCGCTTTACGGCAAGGGCCTGCTCGCGCTTGGGCGCTCCTGGATCCGGAAACGACGTCCCACTGCGGTCTTTGTCCTTTGTGGCTACACCATGCACACACCACTTCAGATCGCGGTCCGAGAGGCGGGCATCCCCCTGATCGAATTGCAGCACGGGGTGCTAACCGGGAGCCATCCGGGCTATGCGGTTCCTCAGCTGAACGTCGACC
>CAZEIY010000720.1:1607-2163 GCA_964512375.1 uncultured Rickettsiales bacterium
GGTGATCTTCGGGGAGCGCTTTGGCCACTTGCTGGAGGAAGCGAGTGGCCACTGGACTGGCCGCTGGACTGTTGGGGGGCACCCCTGGCTCAAGCACCGAGTGAAAATGGCACCACCAACGCCCAGCCGCGAGAGGCCTAGCCGCCGGGTCCTCCTCTTCAGCCAGTACGAGCAGGACATCCGGCGGCAGATGCTGGTAGCAGCCCTCCATCTAAAGCAGGTCTTGCCTTCGAACTGGGAGGTTTTGCTCAAGCCGCACCCGCGCGAGTTCGACTCCGACAGCTTCTATTCCGAGGCTACCGCCGCTGGGGTGCAGATGCGGGAGCGGGCCGAGGATTCCTACGTGCTCCTGTCCGATGTGGACGCCTGTGTGTGCTCCCACTCCACGCTAGCGCTTGAGGCGCTGGCCTTCTCCTGCCGCTCCATGTTGCTTCCGGGGCGGTGGACCCCGCTAATGGAACAGCTCGTAGCCGAGGGCGCCATCGAATCAGCGGAAGATCCAGCGGGGCTGGCCGTCCTTCTGCAGAAGGACGGCCCCAGCGGCCAGCGGACAGCC
>CAZEIY010000721.1:0-2161 GCA_964512375.1 uncultured Rickettsiales bacterium
AGACGGGAGCTGAGTACGTGGGCACGGTGAAGCTCGACCACCACGAAGGCGACAGTGAGACACAGAGGTGGATTGTCACCCGAGAACGCTGGGCCCTGATCCGCGGCCGAAATCGGTGAACTCTGCCGGCTAGTCCTGGCTCTGTGCGCCCCTCAACGGGCGCATACCCAAGCAATCTGCATCAGCGCAGTCCAGCCAACTGTCGCAGTCGTTGTCGATGCCGTCACTGCAGTTCTCCACTGCAGCAAGATGGATGGTGGGGTCGTCTGGTGCACAGTTGACGGAGTCAGCGCTACCGTCACCGTCGAAGTCATCGCTGTTGCCGCCAGCACAACCAGCTATCGCCACCGAAACAGCTACCCATATCATTCTTAACTTCATCATCAGCTTCTACCGGAGATTCTAGCGTAGGTGCAGTTCGGCCCTTGGCTGTTCCTCCCAGTCTGTTCTAGTCCCTCCTTGCTAAGCTCACCCGACACCACTTTTAGGGGACGTTGTGAATCGAGCCCTGCTGTTGTTCTTGCTGGCCCTCGTCCTGTTCTTGTTCTCTGCGTGCGACTCCGATGGGGGTGATGACGACGACACGGCTGGAGATGATGACGACGCCCCAGGAACGATCCCGGTCGGTTCGAACGTTCTGCTGTTGATCGCAGATGACCTGGGGGTGGACGGCGCCTCCTTCGACCCGGCGTCTCCCTGTTACGCGGTCGGGGACACATCGGACGACGCACCCATGCCGAACCTCGCTGCCCTCTGCGCGAGCGGAGTGCGCTTCGAAAACGCCTGGGCGATGCCGATCTGTTCGCCTACCCGCGCCACGATGCTGACCGGAGCGTACCCCCACGAGCACGGTGTCGGAGGACCTTTGGTGGGCGGACCCACGGGAAACTCCCTGGACTTGACGACGCCGACCCTGCCGAGACTCCTCGGCGAGCATGCGCCGCAGTACGCAACCGCGAACATCGGTAAGTGGCACGTGTCGCTCCAGGATGATGCTCCGGGCGAAGCGGGTTGGCAGCACTTCGCGGGCTTGATCCGGGGCGGCGTGCCGTCCTACACGGCGTGGGAGCGGGTGGTGGACGGCATAGCCGGTAACGAGACCGGATACGCTACGAGCGTGAACGTCGATGACGCGCTCTCCTGGCTCGCCACGCTCGAAGAAGACGCCCCTTGGCTGCTCTGGATGGCGTTTAACGCGCCTCACACTCCATTTCACAAGCCGCCGAACAATCTGCACGACTACGACCACCTCGAGGACAACGATGACGTGCCGGCAAGCCAGGCGGGCGAGTACTACCTGGCCATGCTGCAGGCACTCGACACCGAGATTGGACGTCTGCTCGACCACCTTCGCACTACCGGAGACTACGAAGACACTGTCGTGATCTTCCTGGGTGACAACGGCTCAGCTCGGCCGGTGATAGGGGAGCCATTTGACCGCGACCACGCCAAGGACACCCTCACCGAAGGCGGCGCGGCGGTTCCGTTCGTTGTCGCGGGACCAGGAATCCAGGGAGGCCGAGCCGATGCTGCCCTGGTCTCGGTGGTGGATGTATTCGCAACCGTCCTGGAGACCGCGGGGGTCGATGTGGCGGCGGCGACCGCTGCGAACGTCGTCGACTCCGAGAGCCTGTGGCCGGTATTGCTGCAGTTGGGAGAGGGGCGCGAGCAGATGCTGACCCAGCTGTTTGGGGGGCAGAACTCCGAGGACCGAGACGAAGGACACGCAATCCGCGACGCAACGTACAAGCTCATCTGTCGTCTTGACGGAACCGTGGATCTGTTCGACCTCGCGACCGACCGCTGGGAGGCGACCGATCTCTACGTAACCGGCCCGGCCCCAGGGCTCGAGACGGTGTATGCCGACCTTGCGGCGGCATTGGAGACGTGGATTGGTCAGGATGTGTGTCCTTGAGCGTTGGGGCCAAGCTCTCCAGATCCCGCAGCAGGTAGACTCCCAGGTCGGGGGGCGTGATGAAGATTCAAGATGTATGGGCTTTGCTGCTCGGTTGCCTGTTGCTGGGAGCGCTTCCTGCTTGCGGCGTTGCGGATGACGACGACGATACAGCGGGTGACGACGACACTGCAGACGATGACGACACGGCGGATGATGACGACGACAGTGCCGGTGATGATGATGACACCGCTGACGCGCCCTCGG
>CAZEIY010000722.1:0-2159 GCA_964512375.1 uncultured Rickettsiales bacterium
TCGGAGTGCTCAAGCAGGCGGCCCAAGTGCTGCTCTTACGGGCTCTTTGTGGTCAGCTTCGAGAGCTAGGTTCAAGTGGCTGAATTTAGTGACGCCTTAGCCCGGCTACTGGCTCTGGAAAATCATAAGGACCTGTGGAACCGCAGGATCCTGGGCCAGGAAGTCTGGCCGCAATTGAGGGGCCGCCGTCTTCTTCGTGAGATGGCTGGTGATGATTCGACCACTCTTCTCTTGTCGGAGTCTGTCCCGAAAAGGACCGCCCAGAATCTGAAAAATGCGCTGCTGTCGGCAAAGAGCCTACTGTCGTCTGGTCCAATGGCTCAGCCTGGGCGTGACATCTGGGTGCTGTCCTGGTCTCGCTATCGTCGCGGTGTAGATGAGAGTGGCCAGAGCCAGTGCCTCTTCGCCGAGAACCTGAGAGAGCAACTGGGTGACCGCCTGCTGTTCTTGGAGTTCAATAACGCGGGATTGCCTGACCAGAAGCGCGAAGACCTGGTCTTCGTCGACCTGCCTCAGCGCCTTAGTCTGTGGGCTGCCAGACTAGGCAGCGAAGTACTGGCCCGGCTACCCGGAATGACCAGCCCCTGGGGTGAGGAGTTCCCATCAGCACTGCTCTACGATCGGGCTTTGTATACGGGAATGATGCGTGCTGTGATGCGACGTTGGGTCGCAAAGTGCAGACCGCGAGCGGTCTTTGTGGTGTACGGATATGGGCTCTGGCAACCAGCTCAACAGGTGATCCGCGAGGCAGGGATCCCACTCATCGAATTGCAGCACGGCGTGATTTACAACAATCACATAGGCTATTCCCTCGGCAAGACCGGCGCCTCCTTACCCTTGTCGGCGCCGGACCATGTTGTCGTCTATGGGCGTACCTTCGGCGACTACCTCGAGCGAAGCAGTGAACACTGGGTTGGGCGTTGGAGTGTCGGCGGGCATCCCTGGCTGTTGAGGTCACTGGATGATTCCGCGCCTAGGCGTAAGCGGGTGGTCCTATTCAGCCAGTTCATTCCTGAGATTCAGCACGCCATCGGTGAGGCCGCAGCCTTGCTAGCGCGGGACCTTCCTGACGACTGGGAGGTGTTGCTCAAGCCACATCCTAGTGAAGTTCGTACCGAGAGTATCTTCGCGACGGCATGTGAGGCTGGCGCAAAGTTGCTCGGACCTGGCGATGACACCTACGCTCTACTGCCCACAGCGGCAGCCACGGTATGCGTGCATTCCACCGTGGCGATGGAGGCCCTTGCTGCTGGTTGTCGTAGCGCCGTGCTGCCCTGGTCGGGTCGGCCAGAGTACCTCAGCGCTCTTATCGATGAGGGCGTGATTCATGCGGTTACAGAGCCGAGTGAACTGGCGTCCTGGTGCTTGCAGCAGGGCGACTCAGTCAATACCAATGTTGCGCGCGACCTTTTTGGCAAGGGCGAGGACCCACTGGACTACATGGACTTGATCGCTAGGGTCGCGGGGCAGTGACTATGCTAAGGAGTGCGCCGTGACGGCTCCTTCCTCTCGGCAAGACTCTGCTCCGCGATGGCTGGCGGCCGTTGTCTTGAGTCTGGCCGTCTTGTCGATTGTGCCTGCAGCATGGCAGGCAGCGCTGCATTGCGATGAGTTCGTCGTCCTGCGTCACGTTACTAACTTTGCTGACGGTATCTACAGAGGGAGTAGTCGTCCGGGACTGTTGTTCTTGTTTCTCGCGCCCGTGATCTGGTTGCAGGATCCCGTCAGCATCACCCTGGTCGCGCGTCTCATCGCTTTGGCGGCTTCGGCGAGCACCCTGGTTCTGGTTTGGCACCTCGTCGAGCGCTGGACAGCGCAACAGCAGGGTAGTGAGGCAAGGTCGATTCCCTGGGGTTCAATTGCTGCGGTAGGTCTGCTGGCGACATCGATGGATTGGCAGGGCCACTCTTTTGAGGTCCGCACCGACAACTTCGTTGTCCCTCTGACCTTGCTGGTGGCCCTTTGGTTGTGGCGCGACGAGGTCAGCCCTCGCCGCGCGGTAGCTATCGGCGTGCTTGTCGCCGCAACGGGGCTGATCTCGCAAAAGTCCATCTACAACGCGGTTGGACTGGCGCTCGGTTGGGGAGCCTTCATTCTTTCCTCGGCGGGACCGAGACCCTGGAAGAGACATCTACGTACCGCGGCCATCTCGGGGGGCG
>CAZEIY010000723.1:0-2158 GCA_964512375.1 uncultured Rickettsiales bacterium
CGATGAGGAGCGATGCCGCGCAGCGATGAGTCCTGAACTGTTCGCTACCGAAGAGGCGTGCCGGCTGGTTGCAGCGGGAGTACCCTTCCGCGAAGCGTATCGTCGAGTCGCTGCGAGCCTCGACGAGGAGAGCCAGAACGGCAAATAGCCCGGTTCGCGGGTGCGAACGGGGCTACCGAAGGAATTCTGGCGGGCCCTCAACCCGAAGCAATTACTCGCGAATGGAGTAAGGCAGCAGAGCCAGGTGGCGGGCGCGCTTCACTGCGACAGTGACGCGGCGTTGCTCCTTGGCGCTGAGCCCAGTGCGACGCCTGGGCACGATCTTGGCGCTATCGCTGAGATAGCGCTTGAGGGTCTTGACGTCCTTGTAGTCGAACGTCAGCGAGGGCTTCTTTGGGCGAGTGCGCTCTTCAGACATGTGACCTCCGCAATGGACCTGGTTAGTGGGATTGGCCCAGAGCCGGCGGAATGTAGTTGAGTGTCGCGATGAAGGCAAGTCCTCTTTGTTTGAGATTCTTGTGAATGTCTCGCGCCGCCCTCCGTCGGAACCTGTGATGGATCGTTTCCGCCGCGCCGGACCCTCCGTTTTCTGACCCGCGTGGCGTTCCCCTTCGGTCCTATTACGAAAGGTGGTCCCATGCCTATACAACTTCAATCTGACCGCGACCTGTTGGATCGCTACAAGGACGGTGATGAGTCCGCGTTTGAGGTGCTCTACCGTCGCTATCGCAGACGCCTTTGGGGCATGGCGCGCAGGATGGGGACGGACCTGCAGCAGGCAGAGGACATCCTTGTAGAGGCGCTCGCTGCGGTGGCCATTCAGGCGCGTCGTGGCGCCATTCGTGGTTCGTTCATTGGCTACGCGCTGACCGCGGTGCACCACCGGGGCCTGCATGTTCTCGAGCGTCGAAATGAGCGCTGGAGTCGCTCGATTCAGCCGCTCAGCCTGTCGATGACGGCGTCTGGGCCGAGCCCTGAGGACGCGATCATTACCTCGCACCTACGGAGCGAAGTCGCTGATGCTCTCGGCGAGCTGCCCGAAGAGGTGAGCGCTGCGGTCTACCTGGTCGACTGTCAGGGGCTGACCTATCGGGAGGCTGCTGAGTCTATGGGGTGCTCTGAGGCGACGATCAAGAGGCGGCTGCGTACCGCTCGTCGGGACCTCGCACTTCGCCTCAATCATCTGCGACCTGGATATCAGGTAGGAGAGGAGGACTATGGACTGTAGTGACACCTTTCGTTGGATCTGGGAGGTACTTGAAGCGCCGATGTCCCCCTCGCCGGATCTGCAAGCCCACCTCGATGCGTGTGTCCTCTGCAGCGGGGAGTTCGAGGCTCGTCGACGACTCGACCTCGACCTTCGTGCGTTCCGTGCTGAGGAGCAGGAGGAGCCCTCCGAGGCAGTGAACAGGCGCGTTCTGACCGCACTCGTAAGTCAAGCCCCTGCCAAGGGCCCGAGGGAGAAGAGCCAGCTTGGACTGGTCCCCGAACAGCCTCTCTCGCCACAGAGCAGCAGAAGTTCGCCTGGATTGCGTGATGCCCTGCGCGAGGTGTCACCTCTGCTTGCTCTCGTCGCGGCTCTTGCGGCCAGTCTTCTTGTTGGATTCAACCTCGGTCAGTCGAGCTTTGGCCTCGAGTCCGCCGGGCACACTGTGAAGGTAGTCAAAACGTACCCGCGCAGTCACCAGGTAGGGCTGTCAGAACAGGCGATAGAGGCACTCGAAGAGGGCAGCACCTACATGCTGATCGGACCACGAGGGGGGCCGTATCAGGTAATCGATGTGACCAGCTGGGATCGGGCTGAGTCCGTAGGGCCCACCGCCTTTGGACGAGATGAGCTTGTGCTGGCGGTTGGACCAGCGGGTGGCTGGAGCAGAGGTAAGACTCTTCTCTTAGGTGACCTGGCCGGTCCGGGTGTAGAGATCCTCGCTCGCCGCGCGCTGACCCCCTGATTTCGGGCACAATGTCTCATCGGGCCGGCACTTCTGCCGAGCCGAGTCCTATGACGGGCTCTGACCGAGGAGCATGCGGTGACCGAGGAGTCCCCTCAGCGAGATCTTGAGCTGGCGCGGCTTCGTGAGACCAATGCCGTCCTCGATCAGCGAATCTTCGATCTCAGCGCCCTGCTGAAGGCGGGCGAAGCGCTGCACGACGAGCT
>CAZEIY010000724.1:0-2156 GCA_964512375.1 uncultured Rickettsiales bacterium
ACCCCGTGGGTCGGACTCTTCCAGAGCGGGGTCAAGTCCTCCCGGGGGTGCCTTTCTATAGGGGGGCGGGGGCTGTGGTTTCTCGTGGTAGAACCATGTCTCTCAGAGGCACTCATGACACGATTCCAATACGCCCTTCTGTTCCCATTTGTTCTCGCCCTCGGGTGCAACGCCGGCGCCGACCTGGATGAAGACGGGCACTCCGCCGCCACGGACTGCGATGACACCCGCGCCTCGGTGCATCCTGATGCGGACGAGATCTGCAATGGCATTGACGATGACTGTGACGGGGTGGTGGATGAAGAAGCCAGCGATGCCACCACCTGGTACGCGGACGCCGACGGAGACGGACACGGCGACGCTGCTGAGACCAGGAGCGCGTGCACTCTGCCAAGTGGCTATGCCGCCGTCGACGACGACTGCGACGACACCAACGCCTGGATCCATCCCGGCGCCAGAGAAGACGACTGTACCGATCCCATCGACTACAACTGCGACGGCTCCGTTGGCTATGCCGATGAAGACCAGGATGGCTACGCCGCCTGTGCCGACTGCGACGATGCGACCGCAGAGGTCAACGCCGCCGCAGAAGAAGTCTGCAACGACATCGACGATGACTGCGATGGCGAAACCGACGAGAACTCCACAGATGCGCCCGCCTGGTACGCCGATGCAGACGGCGACGGCCACGGAAACGCTCGATTTGGCGCGACGGCCTGCACGGCACCCGATGGCTACGTCGAGTCCTCAGACGATTGTGACGACCTCTCCCCTGCCGTGAGTCCCAGCGCTACTGAAACCTGCAACGGCACCGACGACGACTGCGATGGCAACATTGACGAGGATGACGCCACCGATGCATCCACCTGGTACGCGGACAGTGATGGCGATGGATACGGCGACGCCATCACAACCGCTATCGCCTGCAGCGCACCCACAAGCCACGTGGCTGACAGCAGCGACTGTGATGACACCTCCACTGCCATTTCCCCAGCCACCTCGGAGATCTGCAACCTGGTCGATGACGACTGTGATGGCTCCACAGACGAAGACGACGCGACAGACGCCAGTACCTGGTACGCAGACGCCGATGGAGATGGACATGGTGGCTCCCTGCACATCACGACAAGCTGCACTCAGCCCACCGGCTACGTGGCCACCGGAGACGACTGCGATGACACCGACTCGTTGGTCGCCCCCTCGATACAAGAAACCTGCAATGGCACAGATGACGACTGTGACGGCACCGTAGATGAAAGTGACGCCACAGATGCCGCCACCTGGTATGCCGATACAGACTCCGACGGTTTTGGCGACAGCACTACGAGCACGGTCTCCTGTGCAGCCCCCAGCAATTACGTCGCCGATTCCACCGACTGTATCGACACCAACGGCAGCATCCACCCGAATGCCGCGGAAACCAATGGGGATGGCGTGGACTCCAACTGTGACGGGAGCGACGACACGCCCCATGTCACGTGCGTAGGAGACACCAGCCTGTACTCGGATGCAGCGGCAACCACCTACTGTGAAACCTGCACCCACCAGGCGGGCGACATCTACCTGGAGGGAAGCGGTGTCACCGACCCCTGGGCCTCTTCCTGCCTGGAGGAGGTCGATGGCTCGCTCACGATCTGGGACACCACGCTGACCAGCATCGAGATGTCATCGCTGACTGCCATCAGTCAGAACCTCGACATCGAGGCAAACAGCCTGCTCTCCGACATCTCCTCCCTGCACAACATCTCGTCCATTGGCGGCTGGCTGTACATTGAGGACAACGCACTGACCGCATGCCAGAAACTCGACTTCCTGGCCGCTGTCGGAGAATCCAACATTGGTGGATGGTACGAGCTGTCCATCAGTGCCGAATCCACCTGTGACGACAGTCTGGACGACGACTGCGATGGCGATATCGACTGTGATGACAGCGACTGCAGCAACGCGCCCGCCTGTCAAACCAGCTCCTGCACACCCACCGAGCTTCCCACCGAGACCACCTGCGCCGACGGACTGGACAACGACTGCGATGGCAACACCGACTCGGCGGACTCGGATTGCGGCAGCTCGTGTACCACGACGGAAATCCCTGAAAGCACTTGCAACGATGGGGTGGACAACGACTGCGATGGAGACGTAGATTGTGACGACTCGGA
>CAZEIY010000725.1:0-2151 GCA_964512375.1 uncultured Rickettsiales bacterium
CTGTCAGCGGCAACCGCGATGCGGCTGCCAAGGTGGGCACCCTCATCGCCACCAGCGCCAAGGCGGCTGGCTGTGAGAATGTTGTCTTTGATCGCAATGGATTCAAATATCACGGTCGGGTCAAGGCGCTCGCCGAGGCTGCCCGAGAGGGCGGCTTGAGCTTCTAGAGGGACACGATATGGCACGTTTTATGGATGGTGAGGTCGAGCTGATCGACCGTGTTGTCGACATCAACAGGGTGTCGAAGGTGGTCAAGGGTGGACGTCGCTTCAACTTCTCGGCTCTGGTTGTCGTGGGTGACGGACAGGGACGCGTTGGCGTCGGCCTGGGTAAGGCCAAAGAGGTGCCTGAGGCCATCCGTAAGGGTGGTGAGAAGGCTCGCAAGGAGATGTTCGATGTCCCCGTGACCGACGGTGGCACGATCCCGCATCCAATCATCGGCAACTTTGGTGCCGGCGAGGTGATGTTGCGGCCGGCCAGTGAAGGTACCGGCGTGATTGCCGGTGGTGCTGTTCGAGCGATACTCGAGTGTGCCGGTATGAGGAACATCCTCACCAAGTGCATCGGTAGCAACAACCCGCACAATGTAACCAAGGCCACCGTTGTGGCCCTCAAGAGCCTGCAGGTTCCCGATGTGTACCTGCGACGTCGCGGTGCTCCTGAGGTTGGAGACCAGACCTGAGCGTCGGGTCAGGAGAGATCGCCATGGCACAACTCCAAGTGAAGCTTAAGCGCAGCACGATCGGTCGTCCCAAGGACCAGCGGGCCACCGTCAGGGGTCTTGGTCTGAACCGTCTGGGTAAGACGGTTCGTTTGGAAGACACCCCTTCGGTGCGCGGCATGATCAAAAAAGTGATCCACCTCGTCGAGGTCGAAGAGATCGCGTAGCAACAACAAGTCAGTCAAGACCCTGGCAGGCAGCGAGTCGCCGAGCCCCTAGCGGGCCGCCTGCACGGGGAGCGCCGAGAGGCACCATGGCGGCGGGAGCAGAACATGGATCTCAACGAACTCAAGCCCATTGCGGGCAGCAAGAAGAACCGGAAGCGAGTCGGTCGTGGCATCGGCTCCGGCCTGGGTAAGACCTGTGGTCGCGGCCAGAAGGGCCAGAAGTCCCGCTCCGGTGGTGGTATTCCGGCTCGCTTCGAGGGTGGTCAGATGCCCTTGACCCGACGTCTTCCGAAGCGCGGATTTCACAATCGGTGGGCCAAGCACATCGCGATAGTCAACGTGGGTGACCTGGGTACTTTCGAAAAGGGCAGCGTGGTTGACGTCCAGACTCTTCAGGACAAGGGCCTGGTGAGCAAGGTCGGTGACGGCGTGAAACTGCTTGCAAACGGTGACCTCGAGGTTGCGCTGACCGTTCGCGTTCACAAGGTCTCGCAGTCTGCACGTAGCAAGGTTGAAGCTGCCGGCGGCACAGTCGAGTTGCTCTAAGAATCACGTTTCAAGGCACCCGGGCCGCGTGGTCACGGGAGCAGAGAGAGTCCACCCATGGCCTCTGGCGTCTGGCAGATCCCGAAGATTCCTGAGTTGCGTAACAAGCTGCTCATCATGGTTGCGCTTCTTGGCGTCTACCGATTCGGTGTCTTCATTCCCAATCCAGGTACCAACCGTGGCGCCCTGAAGAGCTTCTTCGGTGGCGAGAGTGGCACCTTGTTCGATCTCTACAACATGTTCTCTGGTGGTGCGCTCGAGCAGTTCTCGATCTTCACTTTGGGGATCATGCCGTACATTTCAGCCTCCATCATCATTCAGCTGCTGACGGTGGTGATCCCAGCCCTTGAGCGTCTCAAGAAAGAGGGTGAGGCCGGTACCCAGAAGATCACTCAGTACACTCGCTACGGCACGATCTTCATCTCGGTGATACAGGGCTTTGCAATCGCTTACGGCCTCGAGAACATGTCGGCGCCTGGTGATTCCGGTGCGGTCGTGTTGACGCCTGGTTGGTCCTTCCGGCTGATGACGGTGCTGACGTTGACGACTGGTACGTCCTTCATCATGTGGCTTGGAGAGCGCATCTCCGAGTGGGGTATCGGAAACGGCATCTCGCTCATCATCATGGCTGGAATCATTGTTCGCTTCCCGGACGCCATGCTCAATACCTTCAGCCAGCTCAAGACAGAGGACCTCAACTTCCTTCAGGTGCTGCTG
>CAZEIY010000726.1:0-2148 GCA_964512375.1 uncultured Rickettsiales bacterium
TCATGTGGCGCCGCTGGCTGAGTCGATCTATGTGAACAACTTTCCGTTCAAGAGGGCAGCGGCTGGCATCGCTGCGACGCGTCCCGACCCTCAGCTCCCCGAAGCCGGGCAGGCTCTTCGTACGAGGTCCAGGCTGCGCTTTCATCTGGCGGTCTGGATCTTGTCCCTGGGGGGGCTCTCGAAGGCAGCGTCGGGACTCGTCTTGTGCCATTGGCAACCGGATGGATGGCGATTTGAGATGCCGGGCTCGGCCCTCGACAAGCAGTGGAAGCAGGAGATCTCTAAGCAGGTGAGCAACTCCCTGAATTACTGGAGCGATCCGGCGCGTGGAGGTGAGAGTGAGCCTTTCAGGCAGCTCGAGGTGGTCGAGTTCGAGGTCCGCGATCTGCTGCGACCGGTTGCTACCGGTCCTCTCATCGCGGTGCCACCGATGAGTGCCGAGGATGGTTCGCGTCGGTGCGATTGAAGGGGACTAGAAACAGGGTGTTCAGATAGGTCCGGTTTCTAGGAAGTAGAGAGGCTTTGGTGCGGCTAGCTTCATCTTGGCGAGGGGCTCTGATGACAGGGCGTTGCCGCCAGGAGTCCGAGATGAACCTGCTCGACTATCAAGAGGCTGCGCAGCTATTGGGTGTGACCCGCGGCACGCTGTACGCCTGGGTCAGCCAGAAGAGGTTGCCATTCATTCGCTTTAGCGGGCGCTGTGTGCGCTTTGAGCGCGATGTGCTGCTGAAGTGGATAGCAAAGCACCGGGTCGCGCCGGCGGTATCGTTGGGCCCCGTGCCGCTGAAGCTTCGGTGATCCTCGTGACGGGGGACTTCCCCTGCATTACCGACCCGTGTTCGGTGCAGGGCTTGCGACGTCTGGCTGTAGAGCGTCCCTGGGACTGGGATACGCTGATCCTCGAACATCGGGGCGCTGGGAACCTGCTCTTTGCCGAGGCGACGGTCGCGGACGTCTTGCGTAGCGGACTGCTTCGTCGCTTGTTTCCGAATCATGTCGATGATGTCGAGCGGCTGCGATGCGAGCGGGCCGGCGCTCGGCGCCTGGTAGAGGTGGTCGGCGAGCTGCCGATCGCAGAGGTCGCCGAGCATCTGTTGGTCGAGTTGCGTACGCGCTTCATCGATGGTCAGGACGATCAAGGCGACTCAGGCCTTTCACCGGCTGTGGCGAGCCGCGCTGTGGCGCTCTTGCGGCAGGCCGCGTGGCTTAGTGCGAGACGTTCGGGCGTGCTGCCCAGAGTGTCGCGCCGTGCGGGTCGCGCAGCGAAGCCCGCGCCGGCACGTGCATCTCGCCAACTGCCCACGTTGAGGAAGCTGAAGTCGATGTTGTTCCACGGTGCGCCTGCCGAGCGGGCGGTGCTTGCTTTGAGTCTGGGTGGCGGTCTGGGCGAGGCTGATGTGCTGCGCTTGCGGCGCTGCGATGTCCACGCCTTTCGCTCTCGGACCGATGGAGCCCACTTGCGTCTTGTGCTTGTCCGGACCCTGGTTGGAGAGCCGGGTGGGGCGCGTTCGATCGAAGCGGTGCGTATCGCGGTGTTGCCGCCCTGGGCGGCGGCCCTGGTGATCGAGGGTTTGCCGACGATCGGTGGCCGGAGCACAAAGTGGCTGTTTCCGCACCGGTATGACCACGATCGGCACGCGCCCGACTTTCGCTCGATGTTGAGCCGACTCAGTCGCATGGCGGCGCCGCGTTTGGGCTCAGCAAGCTACAGTCTCGCCGATGTACGCCGCGCATGGCAGTGTGTCGCCCGCGAGGCGCTGCTGCCGCGCGAGTTGGTTCGTCAGAGTTGGCGGATTCGCACAGGGTCCTGGCAGCAGATGCTTCACACGCGAGAGGGCAGGGCTCTACACCGCCTGGCGTTGCACTGGCTCACGCTGGGCAGCGCGGTCGCCGGTCCGCTGCGTGATGCGCCGACCCTGGCGCGGCGCGCCCCTAAGGGCTGCCTGCCGCACGAGCCGGAGTTGTCCTCGGGCTACCCCAAAGACTGGTGCCTGCTACCCGCCAGCTGTCAGATCTGATCGAGTCGAACAGGCCTGCCGATCGTCTGCGCTCGGCTTCGTCTGTCGCACTGTCACGCCGCCACCGCCGCCACTCCAGCTACTTCAGCCACCACTCGACAAGACGCCCAGCCGCGCCGGAGTCGGGCGG
>CAZEIY010000727.1:0-2148 GCA_964512375.1 uncultured Rickettsiales bacterium
GTAGGCATTCTGTCAAATAGAGGGGGCGAGGGGAAGAGGCCCCGGTACGGGGGGTTCCCCTCACATTGGCTTGCTACCTCCTTGGTGGTGTTCAAGTAACCGAGCACAGAAACGTCCCTGACGGGCTCGCTAGCTCGCCGGGGTGCTTGGCGCGACAATCTCGGGCCCTACCTAGGAGTGTGATTCGATGCTGAGAGCCGCATATGCCGCCCAGGTAAGCACGTTCATTTCTGATGTGCGGAGTGGTCGGTGGATAACCGCCATGAAGGAGGGTTTTTCCACCAACCTCGGCGTGTCCCCCAACGTGGCTGAAACTCGATCCTGGCAAGCGAATTGCCCACACATTCTTCAGGTCGTCGAGACGCTCGAACCCACGGTGCTAATTGCGTTCGAGGTGCTTGACCCAGTCGTTCGACGACGGGCTGATGTGGCGGTGATGGGCAAGGGGATGAGTGGACGCGACGCCATCGTCATCCTCGAGTTGAAGCAGTGGTCGAACGCTAGCGCCGTTGAGGACTCCCCACGTCTCGTCTTGGCAAACACCCACGGCAGGTCCGTCGAGGAAACGCCCCACCCCTCTGCACAGGCCAAGTCGTACGGGGACCGATTCCTCCACTGGATCGAGGAATGTGACACAGCCTCCCGTCAAGCCATCGATGTCAGCGCCTTCGCGCTCGTCTACAACATGGAGAAGGAGGGCGCGGAGCAGCTACGAAGAAGTCAGTACAGGGATTTACTAGCGCGCGTGCCCCTCATCACCGGGAGCGACATAAACACCCTCACCACATCTCTCCGTCAGCGGGTGGGACTCGGAGATGGTGAGCGAGTCTTCCAGCGAATCCACGACAGCGCGATCCGCCCCAGTCGGCGTTTCGCGGAGCAGGCCGTCGATGTACTTGAGCGACGGTCGGTCTTCCCGCTCATCCCTGAGCAGATCCACGTCGATGCCGCCATTGACAAGGCTTTGGCAGAAGCGGCCACGGCCCAGGGGAAGACCACCATCATCGTGGAAGGTGGACCAGGCACCGGGAAGACAGCCATCGCCTTGCAATGCGTCGCCGCGGCGCTCGAACGGGGGCTCACCCCCCGTTACGTCGTCAAGTCGGCTGCGATGAAGACGACGGTGAGCGAGGACCTCACCGATGAGCTCGATCCCCTCATCTCCTACACGGACCGCTTTGGCTACCTTCCCGCCAATGAACTGGATCTCGTCGTTGTCGATGAGGCCCATCGCCTGAATCGGATCTCAACGCTCGACTGGTCTGCAGGGACACGGCGGCAGAAGACCGTGCTGGAAAAGGAGCAAGCCCTGCCCCAAGCGCAGGAGGTGATTCGAGCCGCAAAGGTCTCGGTCTTCTTCATCGATGAACGACAGATCATCCAGCCGGGTGAATCGACGCGGGTGGAGAACATCCTGGATGCAGCAGATCAGGAGCAGGCGAAGGTCAGGCGCTTTACTCTCGAAGCCCAGCATCGGCTGGCGGGGTCCATTGAGTTCATCCAATGGGTAGAGCAGATACTTGGGGCTACCGCCCCCGAGCTGCCCGGGCCCTTGCCGAATCCGGAGCCATTCGAATTCGTCATCTTGGACACCCCCGAAGCACTGGTCCAGGCACATGAAGATTGGTGTCGCCGTACGCCCAATCAGTCGAGGCTGGTCACGGGGTGGTGCTGGAATTGGAGCCAGAAACCCCTGGATGACGGCACTCTTCCAGACGAAGTTGTGGTCAAGGATGACGGCGGGCGCGTCCGTATATCGATGCCTTGGGAGGCGCCTAAACGCGGCAAACCGGGGCGACTGGCTCCTGCAATCAAGCGTGGCGAGTTCTGGGCGACTCATCCTTCCGGCGCCCGCAGTTTCGGCTGTGTTTACACCGCCCAGGGCTTCGACATACCCACGATTGCGCTGCTCTGGCCCCGTGACCTTCTCTGGCGGACTGACCGGTGGGTGGGCAACCCGGAGCGCGACGACCTTCGCAAGGCGGCCCGCGGCGGTCACCCACGCTATGACAACGTCGACAAGGAACTCTCAAAGCTCGGAGCGGAGGCCGTGGTCCCGTTTCTTCGCAACGTCTATCGAATACTCATGACCCGCCCTACCGCGAGGCTCTACATGGCCTTCCTCGACATGGAGACCGAGGAACTCTT
>CAZEIY010000728.1:0-2146 GCA_964512375.1 uncultured Rickettsiales bacterium
AGACTGTACATAGACCCCCTCTAACCGAGAAACCAGCCACGCCGAAGGGATCCAGATTACCGGTTCAGGCCGCCCTGTGGAAAGGTGGGGCATCACATAGGCAATCCAGACATACCTGCACGACACCGAACAGGTATCCTGTAGAACAAGTTGGATCCGCAGGCATGCATCTCGCCGGTTGCCGCCTGTGCTGCTCCAGACTTGTGTTGATGAGTAGCTGACGAGGCACTCGAGCCGGGAGAGCACAGGCAATGCCCACATGGGATGAACTGGCAAAGCAGGGTGGTCACGAATTCCGCGAGCGGGTGCAGAACGCCCTGAACCAACTCTGCCTCACTGCTCCAAGTGTTGAGGAATTCGAAGCTACCCTACATTCCCTGGACCTCGACCAACGTCGTGCGCTCGTGGCACTCCGAGACAAGGGACTCTTTACCGGCTTTGACTCCCGCGCCTACTGGTTGGAGCAGGGCCACCAGGCGCTCGAGAACAAAGTTCATGCGGTGCGAGCAGGGGAAACCCCGGCTTCTATCGATGAGCAGCGGGAGTGCCCGTGGTGCGCGTCCGAAATTTCCAAGACCGCAGAGGTATGTCGTCACTGCGGGCGTGACCTGGCGGACCATGAGGAGATGCGTAGAACCTACAATGCCGAGGTCCAGCGATGGCGTACTGAGGAGTTGGAGGAGGCCGAGTTCTTGCTCCACCAGGTCCGCTGGTACATGAAAGAGGAGGAGGACGCTGCTGCTACTCGTAAGACAGGCAGACCAGGGCAAGGTCACCATCATTTCCCGCGTTGATGTGGACCTCCAGGTAGATAACGGCGAAGAGGAAATCACGGTCAAGGCGTGGAGTTCGGCATCCCAGCTCTTCCCTCCAGGCAAGACAACACTGACATTCAGTAGCCCCGAGGACATGGTCGGTGGACTGCCAAAGCCCATGAAGTTCAGGTGGGAGGTGCAGCCGAATGAAGAGCGCAAGATCACAGTGCAGACAACGGACGATGGCATCCGCTTCGAGGCCGATATTACCAACAGTTTCGGCAGGTTCTGGTCTTGTTTCCCTGGGGATGCGCGGGTGCTGACGGCCCGGGGCTACAGGAGAATCGACGCAGTACACAAGGGGGACCTCGTGGTCTCCTACTCAGCGAACAGCAAGCCGGTGCTGAGGCCGGTAACACGAAGGATCTGTGGTGGCACACGCTCCCTCTCTCGCGTCGAGTTCTCTGACGGTTCGACAATCACAGTGACAGGCCGCCATAGCGTAATGACCCTCGCAGGTTGGCGACGCATCGACCAACTGAGAGTGGGAGAGGTCATCGCCTGCCCCGAAGAGCCAGACCGCTATGTGCAGCGCATAGTCCTCGATGCCTCGACAGCGCCGGTCTTCACCCTCTATACGGCCGGTGAACACAACTTCATGGTCGAGGGCGTCCTGGCCCACAACTTCACGTTCGCACGAACTCTGAGGACCCTATGGCACCGCCTCTTCATCGACGAGCCTGCCACGGGCTACGCGATGGGACCACGAGTACTCACTTCAAGTAGGTGACCTCGGCCCCCTGGGCGGGTACACCATTGACCAGTACATTGGCCTTCACCAGCTCGTGGCTCGTGAGTGATGCCCACAACCAGGAGCCGCTCCAGTCCGAATCGGAACCACCGGAGCGCTCCAGCTCGAGACGAAGCGTGTCGGGGAGATCCACCCCCTTGTCGCCCGACAATTCACGCACCTCTACGTGGACTGCCGTCGGCGTCGAGCGGAGTATCGTTGCTGTGCCGGCAACGTGCTCCGCTGCACCACGTGAGAGGACCAGTTCCGCACCTCTGGCTCCCAGACGAAGCACAAGGGACTGCGACCGTTGCTCGAAGACAAACTGGGCGCGTAGCTCGGTAAAGGGGCACGGATCACTGGTACCCGGAAGACTTGGATGCTCAACCAATTCCTGGCTTGGAGCATTCAACCTCCGCCTCTTCTTATTGTTCGCTGGGATGTTGCCTAATTGGTAATGAGCCTCGCTCGTCCAGCCCCGCCCGTGGGCCCAGAGCCCGCCTTTCTCAAGCCCGTGCATACCCCCGGGGTACATGCAGGACATACAATCGTCGACGGCTATATAGACCTCACCATCATGAACGAGAGGCTCAATTCCTGA
>CAZEIY010000729.1:0-2141 GCA_964512375.1 uncultured Rickettsiales bacterium
CCGAGAGCCAGACGGGTGACTGGCGGATCCCGGCGGTGCCCTCGGCGTTCTCGTCGGAGATGTTGTCGTCGTCGGTGACCTTCTTGCGGAAGGTGATGGCGCTCGACTCCACCAGCTTGTCAAAGCCGACGGCAACGATGATTCCGGGGTCATCCGCGGGGTCGGGGGTGGGCTTGCCAGTGGCGATGGCGTGGATCCCCTTGACCAGGCTCACCGGCCGGGTCGCAAAGATGATGCGGTCGTAGGTGGCTCCCTGGTACGCATCACCGAAGTCGTTCCGGAAGCCGTTGCCATCGTTCGCGAGGATTCCCAGCCCCCAGTGGCTCGGCTGGCGGCCGATTCGCAGGAGACCGAATGCGGTCTTCCACTCTGCCCACAGGCGCTTGACCTTGATGCTGTCGGTGACGGTGCCATCGGTCTGGGTCGAGCTGGGTGAACCGGCAAACAGGGGCGTTGCCGCCAGGTTCTCGTTGTCGCCCCAGATCACGTTGTCGAACACGTCGATCGTGGCCTGCACCTTGATGCCACGCATCGTCAGTATCGGTTCGAAGCGCCCCCGTTGCACGAACCAACTGCTGCGGTGTGGGTTGTGGATCGCCTGGCGACACTGCGCGGGATAGCTTCGGCAGTAGCTGTCCACCAGCTGGGAGGTGGTAGAGCTGGGGTACTCGCCCTGGAATTGTTGGACGAACTCCTCGGGGATGTCGGTTGCGGGGTTGTCGAGGTAGTGCATCGCGACGTCGCGTGCGCCGTCTTTCGGGAAGTCCTTGTCGAACAGGTTGCCGAACAGGTGCCCGCGGACCCGGTAATAGCCGTCGATGTCGAACTTGATCTCGGGTTGAGCCTGGGCGGACTGTGGAATGCCCAGCAGGGCGAGGCAGCCGAGCAGCGTGTACAGACGCACGGTGCGCGCCATGGGTTCAGCGACCCTCCGGGACGAGGTAGCACTCGTCCGGGTAGGGCTTGAGCTCGACGTTCGCGATGTTCACCGAGTCGGGCTGCACGTACAGCGTCGAGTACGCGAGCATGCACAGGGCGCTGTTCTCGTCGCTCCAGATGACTGCACCGTCGTCGCTGGTCTCGCAGTGCGCTTCGTCCTGCGGGATTCCCCATGTGACCAGCGAGTAGGACTGCCCTGGGGGCACGTTCATGGCGCCGAACAGGCCATCGGCGCTGATGTGGGTTTGCGAACCGTCGGGGTCCTCGTCCAGGAAGTAGCGCATCTGGTAGCCGTCTGCCGGTCGGGTCACAGCGCCCGTGGTCCAGTCGATCGTGCCGACAGAGGCCTCCGCATTGGCAATTGGTTCACCAGTGCAGTCCGTCATGCGGCCGGCAGCAATGGCCTTGCCGGGCTCGGGTTCTACGCCGACGGTGAGCGGCAGCAACTGGTAGGTGGAGTAGGCCACCGAGTTGAAGGTGTGCGAGTAGGGAAGCGCACCCGCGACCACGATTCCACTCTGGTAGGTCTGGTAGGTCTCCTGGGGCTCGAACTCGGTCCAGACCCGCACCGCAAATGTGCTGCAGCCGATGACGATGCCTGCCTCGACCTCGAAGCTCCCATCTGCGCCCGTGAAGGGACTGTCGAGCACCCAACTGGGTGTAGTGGAGGGATCGTTATTGGTCCAGAGTTGCACCCGTGCCGCAGCCACCGGAACGTCGTCCTGGAAGTCCTCGACCAGTCCGTTAAAAACCGAGTCGTTGGCGACAGCGACCGGTGTCTCGTCATGAGCGCCCTTGCAGCTCCAGTCTCCGGTCACGGTGTCTGTGGTGTCGAAGACGCCAGGATCGTCGTCGCCGGTGGTGTCGTCATCGTCGTCGCCGGTGACGGGGTTGTCAGCGCCGTCGCAGTCGGAGTCCACTCCGTCGCCCGGCAATTCGTCCGCACCGGGGTAGATGTCCGCGTTGCTGTCGTCGCAGTCCTCGGGTGGGGAGTGCGTGTCGCCGTCCGCGTCCTCTCCACCGCAGGCGGAAAGAGCAAGACCCATGGCCAGGGTGACGAGGAGGAAGTGCAGGCGGGAGGACGAGGTTTGCATGAGAGGCTCCGGTGAGCATGGCCATAACGTATTGAAATTACTATGAAAACGCTAAAAACGGTCGGCGGATTGTAGGAGGCGCTTTCCAGTCGTGTCAAGAACGCCCTG
>CAZEIY010000730.1:0-2139 GCA_964512375.1 uncultured Rickettsiales bacterium
GGAGCTCGTAATCTCCCCAGGCGTAACAGTGTCGAAGCTGGGGGTTGAGATCCTGTGGAACATGCCGATGGACTTAGCAGGGCAGTCCCAGCTGATGATCGAGCCGGAATACGCCATCGGTGCACCGCAGACCTGGGGCGGAATTAGCGGTGAGCTGGTGTCGAACATCGCAGCATTCGCGGTGCCAATCATCGCAGCACCACGCCTACTCAACCTGGGGCGAACTGGATGGAGGGCATACGCTGCGATGGCAACGGCCGACGCAGCCCTTGGGTACGCAGTAACGAGACCAGAGGTAGGTGGTGCGGCCACCATGCTGAAGCAAATGGGCTGGGCCGACAATGTGATCGCCGACATACTGGACCCGACCAAGCTCGCCGGCGGAGGGTACTGGGACCGCCAGAGGGGCCGACTGATTGGAGCCATCGAGGGCGTCGGTATTGGGGCGACGTTCGACGTTGGCCTCAAACTCCTGGGGATGGGTCCGAAGACCGTACGATGGATGAGGGGCAAGCTCACGGACCTGCGTGCAGTCAAGAAGATTCAGGATGCCGTGATCGCCATGACCGACCGGGACGTGAAGTTCAGGGAGCTCATCGACGATGGCATGACATTCTCCGAAGCTGACGCAGAGCTCTCACGACTAGGCCATGGACTAGATGACATCCTCGAGGGCCATCTCATTGAGGCCCAGGCGAGGATTATCTCAGAGATATCCCAGAGCACGGACAACCCGATGTCGGTCGATCAGGCCATCGGTCTGGTGACGACATGCTGGAAGGGTGGGATGGACCTTCGGAAGACAACATTCAACTTCATGGACGCAGCAGCTTCTGTGAACCCAGAGCTCCCCAGGGGTGCTGTGGTTACGCTTCACCAGGCCAATGCCGCGATTGATGGAGCCAAGAGAGCCCCACTGGCCCGTGTGATGGGAGACCTCGAGGCACGCAACCCTGTCCGGTCGTACCGGCCGCACCATGGAGATGTTCCTGGTCACCCCAAGCTCACCATCAACGGTCGCAGGTATAAAACCATAGACGGGGCGGCGACCGAGTCAGCTGGACACGTAAACGTCACCGAGGACGATGTCGCCAAGATCCTCAATGATGCCATGGATATCAGGGGAGAACGCGGTCAGATCGAGGAACATCTAGCAGAGCGGGCAACCACTACCAATAACAATACAGACGGTCTGCGTCGGAAAAACCGTGGCGAGCCGCCGTTTGAGTTCCGCATGATCGACGCGGAGTTCATCAACGATGCACTTGCCCAGGCCGATGAGCTCCGGTACTGGTACGAGCTCTTCTCAGAGACAGTCGCAGATCGAATCAAGGGACTATCCCCACAGCAACAAGAACAACTGTTCAGGCTGATAGCACAGCACAGTGCACAGACACCGATCGACGTCAACTTGTACCGGGCGTTGTCGATGTTCGGAGACCACCTCGCAGGAAGACCGTCGGCGGTGGACTTCCCAGGGACGACGTACCGGCCACTCACTGAGACGCTCGGCGGAACTGCTCCGGCACATGCGGACGCAGGAACGTACAAGGTGCCCTCCTTCACACAGACCCCCATGTACATCTCTGGGCTTGACCCCACTGATGTACCTCCGATGGCTGTAAGTGATGCCATCATCTCACGCATGTTCGGGCTGGACCCAGGGGCTGCCCCTGAGAACGCGGTGATCTACGAGTTCTTCCATAACCTTCAGGATGGCCTGGCGAGGCACCTCAACTCCCAGCTACCCAGGGGAGCGGAGCCATACCAGCCATGGCAGATCCAGGCATTGCTATGGACTCAGTACAGGAAGCTGCACCCAGGAGAAGCACCACCAATGTTGCTCTCAGATGGGGTCACTAATGCGACCTCATTCCACCAGCTCCTCGATGACATTATGGACGTGCGACTCCCAGGTGCCGGCATTGACCTGCCGATAGATCCGAAGACGGGCAAGACATATATCACCGCAGAGATGTGGGCTGAGAACGCCGAGCAGATCGTAGGGGAGCTGCGGCCGAACCTGGCCGGGCGACTTGGTGCACCAGAGGCAAGGGTGACTGGCATGTCTGCTGACGCTGGACCGATCCGATCAGTGGTAGACGTTCAGATGCGATACGACCGCATGCTTGCCGCCGG
>CAZEIY010000731.1:0-2127 GCA_964512375.1 uncultured Rickettsiales bacterium
CGATGAAGTCAGCTCGTCCCGTCTTCGGGGTAGGGGCTTGATGCTGGCCCAGCCAGGCGAGGGGCCTTACGTCGTAGGAGCCGCAGAAGTGAGGGGCCGGGGAACCGGTCGGATCCGGCTGGGTCTTGTGCCCGACTTATCATCGAGTTCGCTGTTGGGATTCCTGCATCGAGCAGTCATTCCGGGCACGTCGACCGTGCTGACTGATGACCTGCTCGGCTACCGGCCGTTACAGGCTAGGGGATATCAACATGTGTCCGTGGTTGCCCCGGGCACAGCGAGCCCGGTTCGAGATCTACCGAGGATACATCGAGTCTTCGAGGATGCTCGAGGTTGGCTCGCTGCCACTTACCAACAGGTTGGTGATGAGCATCTGCAGCAATACCTGGATGAGTTCTCCTTCCGATTCAATCGGAGAGGCCGCCCAGGGGCTGGATTTCAGACCCTCCTTGGCCTTGTGGCCGAACGAGGGGACGACTCTCTGCGTATTTCCCAGGGAGGTGAGTAAATCGGATACATTTTTCCTAAAGTAGGATTGCCAATGTCCGATAAGTAAAATGAAGATAGGATTACAATTAACTCTGGTTCCAACTACTCAGTAAGTTACATGATTAGTAAAGAGTTAAGGCCGATAAACAATTCTGTTATTCGGCAGCCGTAAACAAAGATAATGGAGAACTAAAAATGGCACTTCGAATCAATACCAATGTCGCGAGCGTCTTCGCTCAGAAGCACCTCTCTCGCTCTCAGGAGCGTCTCGACTCGAACTTCGAGCACCTCAGCTCAGGTCTGCGCATCACCCGCGCAGCTGATGATGCGGCTGGTCTCGCCATGTCTGAGTCCATGCGTAGCCAGGTGCGCTCGCTCAAGCAGGCGATGCTAAACATCAATGACGGCATCTCTATGATCCAGACAGCTGAAAGTTCGCTTGGTGAGATCGCGAGTAACTTGATGCGCATGCGTCAACTGGCGGTGCAGTCAGCTAGTGGGGTGATCCAGTCTCAGGAGCGTACGTACATCAATACGGAATTTGCTGCGCTCCAACTGGAGATTGACCGAATCGCGAACGTGACGGAGTTCAATGGACTCCAGTTGAGTAATGCGGCCGTCAACGTGACTATTCAGGTGGGTATCGACGCTACTCCTGCCGCTGACAACCAGTTGGTTGTTGCTCTGCAGGATGCCAACCTCCTCGCCCTCTCCATCGATACGGACGACGTGTTCACTGAGATTGCGGCGTTGGCTTCGATCACTGCCCTTGACACTGCCCTGACGTCCATCAACACCAGTAGGGCGGCCTATGGTGCGAAGCAGAACTCACTCAACTCAGCTCTGCACAACCTCGAGTCGTATACCGAGAACCTGGTGGCTGCCGAGAGCCGTATCCGTGATGTGGATTTTGCTTCGGAGACAGCCTTGATGACGCGAAATAGCGTGTTCCAGCAGGCCGGAATTGCCGTGCTCTCGCAGGCGAACCAGTCGCCGCAGGCCGCACTGCAGTTGCTCCAATAATAACCGGAAGCGGGGGGCCCGGCGAGGAGCCGGGCCCCACCGCACCTATCGCCTGGCGGGGTAAGCGGAACCACTCTGCCGGGCCGAGTCAAAGGGGAGGCAACTCCCCTTTGGTGGTTCTGGCGCGTAAAGTCTAATAAAAACATATAATTAACTAAAGAAAGCAATCTAACTGTCGATATGAATAGTGTAGGCAGGAAGTGGGAGCCGCTGGAAGTCTGGCGCCACCCCCTTCAAGAAGCTGCCGCAGGGCCTGAGAGGGCTCATGAGACGGGATGAGAGCAGGGCCTTCGGACCCTGCTGAGAGACAAAGAGAAGCATCAGGCACCGGAGACGGGCGACCTGTAGGGAAGAGGCGAACTGTGACGATTGAGACTGCTCGAGGACTGGAGCTCAGCTGGAGGAACGGCAGGTACGAGCCTGTTGCCAGCAACGCCAGTCACAGCCTGAACGAAGGTGGTTGCAAGTTCAGCCAGCCGGGCTGGTTCGAGAACTCACTGGTTACCGCCTCGTGCGGAGCCTCTGTCGGGGGAAGGGCGGTGCTGTCGCCCACCATCTCTGGCGAGCCACCTCTCTGCGTGCCGCTGGTCGGTCCTGCGTCTCAAGAAACTTCGA
>CAZEIY010000732.1:0-1422 GCA_964512375.1 uncultured Rickettsiales bacterium
GAGCTTTTGGATCTTCCTCACCTGCTCACGCGCGGGGTCGAGTTCGACGACGAAACATGAGTTAGGGCCGGGCATGGACGAGGGATCTTATCTCCCCACCGACAAACCCGGTCAAACCCGGCTTGACCGGGTTCATTGAGATCCCCCAAGATCCTCCTCCATTCCCTGGGGAGCGCCCATGCACGATCGCTGGTTGGCCGTAGACGAGATCGCCGAATACCTCGGTGTCACTCGGGACACCATCTACACCTGGGTGGCCGACAAGGGCCTGCCGGGCCACAAGGTCGGTCGGCTCTGGAAGTTCAAGCGGGACGAAGTGGATGGATGGGTGCGCGCGGGTGGTGCAGGTTCCCAGACATCACCTGCACCGGAGCAGGGGAGCTAAACCCAGCATGTCCTACCTGGAAGGCCATAGGCAGCGCTTGCGCGACCGCTTCAACGGGAGTGGACTCGGTGCGTTTGAGGACCATGAGGTTCTGGAACTGCTGCTTACCTATGCCATCCCGCGCAAGGACGTGAAGCCCATCGCTCGGGCTTTGCTGGATCGCTTTGGCTCACTATCCAACACGCTCGACAGCAAGGCCGAAGACCTCGCCTCGGTAGAGGGCGTTGGTCAGAACGCTGCCACGCTGCTTCACCTGATGCCGGGCTTGACGCGGAAGTACCTGCGGGATCGCTGGGGCCACAAGCCTCGACTGAACACGCACGAGGACATCGCCCGCTTCGTGGTGGACGAACTCTCCACCGCCACCAACGAAGTGTTCCTCCTCATCGGACTGACCCACGAGAACCACGTGCTCAAGTCGATCCCAATCCACGAGGGTTCCCTCACGAGCGCGCCTGTGTACCCACGCCTCGTCGTGGAAGCTGCCCTGCGCATCAAGGCAGCGAAGGTCATCTTTGGCCACAACCACCCAGGCGGCGTCGCCCAACCTTCCAAAGAAGATCTGACCATCACCACCGGTCTCTGTTCGGTCCTTCATGCTCTCGGGATTCCCGTCGTGGACCACGTCATCACGGCAGGGCCCGCCACCTACAGCTTCGCCAAGTCCGGCACGCTGCCTGTCTACGACGGAGGCACCACATGAGCCTCGCGTTGACCAAAGACATGGTGGTCGAAGGCCCCCTCTGGCCCGAACCCGTGCGCATCCTCACGGTCGAGCAGTTCGGCTCCATGCTGCAGGTCGATGCCGTCGGAAGCAGAAGCCGGCAGTTCTACCCGGGCGTCATCGTGACCGAGACCCAGGTGGGCGCGCTGAAAATCATCTCCTCCGCCACAGGGATGGACTTCTCGGGAGACGCCACAGAGTTTCATCTCGCCATCGAGGCGCAGCGGATCCAGCTGGCCTACGAGTACGACCCGCTCTTTGCCGTCAACTCGTCGACCATCACGCCGCTGCCCCACCAGCTCGACGCCGGGTA
>CAZEIY010000732.1:1432-2126 GCA_964512375.1 uncultured Rickettsiales bacterium
GATCATGGCCGGCCTCCTGCTCAAGGAGCTGCGCTTTCGGGGCCTCGCCGACCGGATTCTCATCGTGGTGCCTCCGCTGGTCGCCCGGCAGTGGCAAGAGGAACTCCAGGAGAAATTCGCCGAAGAGTTCACCATCGTCGACAGCGGCGTCATGAAGGCCAACGTGGGCAAGAACCCCTGGGCCGACAACGACCGCTGCATCACGTCGGTGTACTGGGCCGCCCGCGAGCAGGTGCTCGAAACTCTCAAAGAGAGCGATTGGGACCTCGTCATCGTTGACGAAGCCCACAAGATGGCGGCCTACCGAACCGGTAAGCGCTCCCAGAAGACGCGCAAGACCCGTCTCTACCGGCTCGGCGAAGAACTCACGGTGCGCACCAAGCACCTGCTGCTGCTCACGGCCACGCCGCACAAGGGCGACCCGGAGAATTTCAGGCTGCTCCTCGAGCTGCTCGACAAGGACATCTTCGCGGACCGGACCATTCTCGAAGACGCGATGCGCAGCCAGGACAACCCCATCATCCTGCGCCGGCTCAAAGAGGAGATGTGTCGCTTCGACGGCAGTCCGCTCTTCCCGCCGCGAACAGTAAAGACGGTGGGATTCAACCTCAGCCGAGCCGAACGGGACCTGTACGACGAGGTCACTGAATATGTGGCTGACCATTTCAACAAGGCGATGCAGAAGGAGAAGCGC
>CAZEIY010000733.1:0-2123 GCA_964512375.1 uncultured Rickettsiales bacterium
CATCTCGGCGAAGAGCTCTTTCATTGATGGGGCTTCGAAGTAGAGAAGGTTGCGCTTGTTGTCTTCGGACATTGTGATTCCTTGGTTGTTCCTCTCGCTGCCGTCGGTATGGAGGCGGCCAGAGATTAGAGCATAGGAAATTCAAAGCCCTTTCGCTGAGCATACCAGCCTCTCTCCGCCTCACGCCGGGGAGATTCGCAGGGTTCCAAAGTCCCTGACAGCTCGCCGCACCAGCCCTGATCCGGACATCCACCCCCACTTCCGGGAGTCCTGCTTTCCCGAGGCAGAGCAGTGCACGGCCCTGATCAGGGAAGGGAAGCGGGTTGGGGGATGTCCTCTACGCGGCAGGAACGAGGCGGCCTGCGGGAGGTGGTCATCGAATCACTCGGTAAAGCTCCTCACGAGCCGAAACCCGACTCGATTGCTGGGGCGTGCCGGATCGGCTCTCCCGCGCGCAGTGGCTCGAAGCTCGGCCTGCAGGCTCCGCCACGATCCGCCCCGCGTGACGCGCCGTGTGCCCTGATCAGGCCCGACTGGATTCTCGACGAGCGCGTCAGACTCGATGGGGGCATGCCAGTCCCAGACCCACTCTGCGACGTTCCCGCCAAGGTCATACAGCCCCAGATGGGTCGGATCGAGTCCCTTGACCGGATGCACGTTCTGCTCCGAGTTGAAGTCGAACCAACCAACGGACTGGGGAACGTGACCTCCGGGATAGGCGGAGCTGTCACGTGTGTTGTAGCGCCCCAGTGTGGCAAAGTACTCCCACTCTGCCTCGGTAGGCAGCCGGAAACCCGGACACTCGACCCCCCTGGGCCAACGCACTACGTCATCCTCGATGGTGTAGCAGGGCTCCAGGTCTTCCTTCTCGGACCAGGCGTTGGCTATGGTCGCTACCTCCGAGAACGAGATGCAGTGCAACGGCGTGTCGGCATCGAAAGCGAAGGCCTCACAGCCATCGGCGGGTCGAAACGGCGCACCCATGATCAGCTGGTGGTGCCCCGCCGTGAATTCGGTCTGCTGCACCATGACCGGGAAGGTGATCAACACCGACCGCTCCGTACCCTCGACACCAACGGTGTACTCGTTCACCCCATGGGCCGGAATCAGAGAGAAGTCGATGTCCGACACATCGCAAGTGGTGGTAAAGGGCACGGACAGCACGTAGTACTGGTCTCCCTCCAGGCCTGTCGCCTCGAAGGTCCGCTCGATGGCCTTGCAGTAGGGGAACTGCACATTGAGCAGGTGCTGCACTGACGTGACGCCCGCAGCACCCCACTGGTTGTGCCCGAGCTCCGGCTTTCGGGGCACTGGGTGTTCATCGATGAATACCTCGAGCTGCGAGGCCGACGACGACATGCCCATGCCGGTGAGCTGGATCAGCACCGGAGAGGTCGAGGGGCTCATGAGCTGGGACAGCGCCAGACCAGCGACCGCGACCAGGGTGAGCGGTACCGCTGCCCGCGCGAGCATCGATCTCCGTCCGGGGTCGAGGGATCCGGCCCGAGCTCCAGGCCTCAGCTCCGGCGTCGAGCTCTCGATGGCTTCGATAAGCTTCTCGATGTCACCGCGAAAGTCAGGGTCCCGCCGCACGCGAACATGATTCAATCGGTGCAATTTTCCGAGCGAGCCTGGCAGGTCATCCTTCGAGGGATGACTGGCTGCTCCAACCACCACGGGCAGCACCGTCAGGTCAGAACGCACTTCGTGCTCTCGCAGTGCGGCCTCGACCTCCATCCGTACGGGGTCATCGATGCGCTCGATTCGCCGCTCGCCGTCCTGCCCTGTGATGTTGACCCAATTGCCTCCAATGATGATCAGGATGACGCGGCAACCGCTGATGCGGTCTTGTAGTTCTTCTACGAAGTCCGAGCCTGGGGGGATGTCTCTGACGTCTTTGAATACCGCCCTGGCCCCAAAATGGAGCCGCAGGTGGTCGTCAATCCGGTCGGTGATGTCAGCGCTGTCCGCGCGTCGGTATGAGATGAAGATGGCCTTCTCGGAAACTGCCATGGCCTATTTCTCTGCCTTACCAGCCTGCGCGGCGTTCTTCTGCTGCAAGGTAAGCGGGAACTGTTCGATGACGTCTCTGTCCCACTTCTTGGTCCCTTGATCGAGCTCAC
>CAZEIY010000734.1:0-2116 GCA_964512375.1 uncultured Rickettsiales bacterium
TCTGGTGTCGAGGGAGCAGAAGACAGCCTCATGCTCGCCGACGTCAGTCCCTTCTCGGTGGGGGTCGAAGTCGTCCAGCCCATGCAGGAAGGAATGTTCCTCCCTGGAGTATTTTCACCCTTGATTGAGAGAAACGAGCCAATCCCACACCGCTCGTCCCACGTCTACAATCTCCTCCACCGCGAGCAAGAAGCCGTCACCGTAAGCGTGTACCAGGGAAACAGTGTCTTCGTCGCCGAGAACGAACTCATCGCACGAGCAGAGCTCAAGGACATTCCTGCGTCGACAACGACCGAACCGAGGGAGATCCACATCCATTTCTCCTTCGACCTGAGCGGGATCGTCGAGCTGAACATGGTGGTTCCGAACACATTTGTGAAGGCCCACCTCGAGGCAGATCCCCGCCAAGGAAGAATGTCCGACGAAGAACGTGAAGAAGCAGCAGCCAGAGTCGCGCAGTCCGCACCGACCATCCCCTCCATCGAATCCTCACCAAGGTACTCGTCGTGCCGTCCCCTGCTGGACCGTGCTGAGCAGATCCTTCGAGACCAGGGTGAGCTGGAGGCACCCGCGACAGCCAGGGCCCTACCGAGACTGCGCCATGCGCTTGCCAATGGCTCCGAAGCAGAGATTACGGCTGCTGAGGACGCGCTCACCGATGCTCTACTGGACGAGGGGGCGTAGTACGGATGGCGAACGAACTCTACTCGCTGTTCGGGATCAAGCCGGACGTTGATCAAGCAACGTTACGCAGGGCCTACTTCAAGGCACTTCGGAAACACTCGGCAGAGAAGGACCCCGCACGACACCAAGAACTTCGGCAGGCATACGAAGTTCTCGGCGACGAGCAACGCAGACGCGAATACGACAATCTCCAAGAAGGTGGCGGAGAGGTCGGTCGTCTGATGGACGAAGGGAATGCAGCCTTCGCAGATGAAAGATGGGCAGAAGCCGCACGAGCCTACAAGCGCGCCCTCGCGCTCTCACCGGATCACCTTCCAGCTCGCCTCCAACTCGCCCGCGCCCTCGCTCAGCAAGGAAGCCGAGGCGCCGCGTTCAAGATCTTGGCGAAGGTCGCGGCCGACAATGATGAACTCGAACTTCACTCGGAGCTCGGGTGGATCGGTTTGAGCGAGATCATCGAAGCAACGGAGAACGAGCCCACCAAGATGACCTCCGCCCACAAGCGGCGCCTGCTTGCGGTCCGCGAGGCCTTCGACAGATGTATCCAGATCTCATCCGACTCCCGCGCTGGCTACTACGGGCGCGCGAGAGTCTCCTATTTCCAGGAGAACTGGGAGCAGGTCAGACGGTGGGCCCAGAAATCGGTGGATGCTGGTGGGCCGGCTGATTTTGAGGACTACCCCGCTCTGGCGCTAATCGCCGAAACTCATATCCTTCAGGGAAACGCTACAACTGCGGCCTCCACCATTCGCAAGATCCAAGCGATCGTACCTGACCAACCAGAAGTGAGAGCCTTCGCGGCTGAGCAGTTCATCAGATTCGGACTGATGCTGATGAAGATGCGGGTTTTCAGCAACGCCGTCGAGATCTTCAAGGCCTGCAAGGGTCTCCATCCAGATGAGTCCCAGCTCAAGGAACTCATCGACGTGAACCTGCTCGCAGCGAATGCCTACTCCGAGAACGACCGCCTTCAAAACGACGGAGACCTACTACCCGTTACGAAGGGGCTAGCTGTTTGGTGCGTCGCCAGGTATGGCGGTGAATTCGAGGACAACGACGCCGAGGGCCAACAGTTCTTCAACCAGGTCGCCGAGGCACTCGACACCTTCCCGGTCCACACGGTCAAGAGACAGCTGACCATGCTTCGCTCTCGATATCCGCACGTCTGGAAGGTGCAGAAGGAGTTCCTGGACAACCTCATGAACTTCACGAAGGAGGCTGAGCGGGAAAACGCACTCACCTACACACCGGGAACGGCTATTGAAGATCCTGGCTGTGGATGCTTGCTACTGTTCGCATTCATCGGAATCGGAGCGATAGGTGCAGGAATCGGGGCTCTTCAAATACTTGCCTAGTAGAGGCCAGGTTCACTCAAGCTCCGCGCTGTGGGGCTCCCATGCGCCTCCGCACCGTCCTGCTCCACAGCGGGTCC
>CAZEIY010000735.1:0-2116 GCA_964512375.1 uncultured Rickettsiales bacterium
ATCGAGCCCGACGTCTGGGACTTCGGAAACCCCGAGATCGGCTGCGTCAGCCAATTGGAGATCACCATCGCCAACGTCGGACGCGCGCCTCTCGAGGTAGCCGACGAAGGCGTCTGGTTTGAAGACCTCGGAGGCAATGGCGAGATGACTCTGGTGCACAACCTGCCCGACGATCTAGTCCTCGATCCGCTCGCTGAAGGCGGCACTCCAGTCACCGTCCAGGTGCACTACGTCCCCACTGACGTTCAGCCGGACACCGGTGTTCTGCACATCGAGAGTAACGACCCGAGCAGTCCGGATGCCACGGCAACTCAGTACGGCATTGCCCACCTCGGCGCGAGCAACATCGACGAGTATCAGCAAGAAGGAAACAACGCCACTGACATCCTCTTTGTGGTGGACAACTCCTGCTCCATGAGCCAGGAGCAGAGTTCCCTGGCGGTCAACTTCGCCTCGTTCATTCAGATCGTCGAGGCAATCGACATCGACTATCACATCGGCGTCGCAACCACCGACACCGGCGATGATGGCCACCTGCAGGGCACCCAGCCGATCATCACTCCGTCTTCCGCCGATCCAGCCGGCAGTTTCGCCTTCAACGTCAACCTGGGCACCAACGGTTCGGCTACAGAGAGAGGCCTACACTGCGGTTACCTGGCTCTGGGGGCCGGCGGCGCAAACAACAACATCCAGCCCGGTGGGGCCAACTATGGCTTCATGCGTGAAGACGCCGGTCTGCGGGTGGTCTTCGTCTCAGACGAGCCCGAGCAGAGTTTGAGTGTCCTGAACTGGGGAGTTGCTGACTACGTCAACTTCTACCAGGGACTCAAGCCCAACCCCGATCACGTGGTGTTGTCCGACATCAGCGGCGGCATGACCGGCTGCTCGGGTGCCGGAGGCAGTGCGACCAACGGCTCTGGTTATGTGTCAGCCACCAACATGACGAACGGCATCTCGGCGTCCATCTGTGACCCCAACTGGGTCAGCACTCTCTCGGCGCTGGCCTGGCTGTCACAATCATTCGCCGACACCTTTGAACTCAGCCAGACTCCGGTCGAGGACAGCATCGAGGTACGCATGAACAGTGTGCCGCTCTTTGTCGGTTGGACCTACAACTCGGGTCTCCAGGCGATCGTCTTTGACATCGACCATGTACCCGAGAATGGTGACTCCCTTGAGATCGAATACACGGTCGTAGGGGCCTGCACCGACTAGCTGAGGCCAAGTAGCAACGCTCTCACCAGGGGTCCTGCCTTCTCGCAAGGTCAGGGCCCCTGCTTCTTGGGCACTGCATACTGCAGGGGAAGCGATGCCCATCACTGAAGTGGTTCGCGTCCTGGCGACAGCGAAGGGCCGTGGCGCAAGTGGGACAGAGAGCATGATCGAATTGGTCTACGACACGGACGGCAGCTTTGGCCCGGATCGGCTCGCTATCGGCTCGCCGAGCTTCTGGCTGCGCGTCGACGGCCACAGCCACGGACCTTACGGCGACGAACAGGCTGCGGTCGAGGCGGCCTTCCGCCTCTTTTTTGCTCGGTTCACTTAGAAACCAAAGACCTCAGCGCAGATCGGCAAGGGCTAAGCGGGCCAGGCCGTCCTCTGCAGCAAAGCGCTCACTGTGCAGGATCTTCCCACCCCACTGCAGCCTGTGCCCCGAGGCGTGCAGTTCGACGATGCCCGAGTATCGCGGCACACATTGGTCCATCGCTTCACGTACGGAGGCCGAATCCGGCAACACCCACTGCTCGCAGAAGCTGTGTGGCATACGCTCGACCAGCGCTGTAGGGATCTGCCAGTCGGGTCTGGCGCTTCCAGTAGGGTGCCCACGCACTTCCGGACTGAAACGAATCCAGCGGTCAATGCTTGTGGCGGTACCGCCGCCGCTCTGCTCATAGCGGGACTGCATCGGCAAGATGACGGTCATCTCTCCGGCATCAGCCAGCATCGAAGGATCAAGGTAATGGGCCTGGTGGATCCGGACCGGCACCTGCGACAGAACACCTTCGTCACCCCCGCTCCGCTCGAGCAACTCAAAGAGCGAGCTTCCAACCGCATACAGCAACCGATCCTGTGCATACGATTGTAGGGCTCCCTCCTCACACAACCCCAGACCGCA
>CAZEIY010000736.1:0-2114 GCA_964512375.1 uncultured Rickettsiales bacterium
CGGGACGACCTCTGCTCTCCAGGCGGCGTGACTGGCCAGGACGCCGTGGTAGAGCCTGGTTCCCCGGCCGAAAGGGCTTTGATTTTCCTATGCTCCGCTCATCGTGAGGTCATGGCCCTTTTGGAGGACGCGCCTCGTAGCGGAGAGCCCAAGGCCGATGCTCAGGCCGCTGTGTTTGAGCTACAAGCCGAGGACTGTTGGTTCGAGTTCCTGGGCAAGGCCAACGCCTTTCTCGTGGCTTATGGGGCGCTCTCGCCAGACCCTCGGGTCTTCGAGTTCAAGGCCGACCTCAAGTACATCGGCTCCATCATCCCTTACGGAAAGCAGCACTTTGAAGCGTGCGCTGAGGAAGTGGATTGGCGGAAATACTCGGAGAAGATCCGGGAGATCCTGAACCAGCATCTCAAAGTCACTGGCCTCTCGACCATCATCAAACTGCGCTCGATGAGCGAGCCCGCGTTTTGGGCGGATTTCAAGGTCGAGGGCGAAGACCTCCAGACCGCAGCGGTGCGAAAGCTGGTGGAGATGAAGAAGGAAACCACCGAGCGTGCAGCCAAGAACCCTGCTCGCTACGGGAAGTTCTCCGAGCGTATTCAGAAGCTCATTGAGAGCTTTCAGCAGGGTCTCATCGAAGCATCTGAAGTGATGGGCCAGGCCAAGGAGACCGCTGAAGCCGTCCAGGAAGAAGACAGTGCCTACGAGAAGAGTGGGCTGAATGAGCTCGCCTACGATGTGCTCAAGATCCTGGAGCGGTTCAAGGCAGAGGATGCTGTGCTCACGGTGGCTGAACCCACGGCGACGTATGGCGGAGGTAAGACCACTTCCGCCGTAAGCCCGTTACACGGGGCTGCGGCTGAGATTGACGAGTTGTACCGGACCCATGAAGAAGCCTCGTCCTACTGGCAAGACAAAGCACAGAGCCGGAAGAAGCTGCTCCGGTTGGTGCGGCGCATCGTGCACCCCTTGGCCCTTTCGGACTGGAAGGCACTGGCAAGCAGCATCGACCACTTTGCTGTGGGTCACTACGCGAAGCCGTGATGCCCATTCTGACCATCGGCAACACCGAGATCGCATACCAGATCCGGTACTCGGACCGCGCCCGTAGAAAGCGCATCGTGGTGACACCAGAGGGCGTCGAGGTTGTCGCTCCAAGCGGCACCCCCATCGAGGGCGCTGACGGGGTCACAGCCTTTGTCCACACCAAGCGCCGGTGGATGTTTGATGCGGTGCGTGAGATCGCAGCCAAGCAAGGCAAGCTACTGACACAGCACTACGCCAGTGGTGCCAAGCTGCAATACCGAGGCCGCTGGCTGATGCTGGATGTGCAAAGCAGGCCCTGCGATGGGGTTAGCGTGCGTTGTAGGAGCAAGTTCCATGTGGAGGTACCCGAGACCCTGAAGGGCACGCCCAAGCTGAAGATGGTTCAGGCTGGACTCGATGATTGGCTCAAGGTGCGCGCTGGACGAGACCTCCAGAACTTCTATCGAAAGCACACCGTCCTGTTGGGCGTCTCCCCAAGGGGTGCCCGTCTTGCCGACGCCAAACACGCCTGGGGCACCTGCGGCAAAGACGGCATCATCCGGGTTCACTGGAGGCTCATACAGGCACCCAAGGTCGCAATGGAATACGTCGTCGCGCATGAGCTGACGCACCTGACCCACCGCAACCACTCCCCAGCCTTTTGGAAGAAACTCTCGGAGGCCATGCCCAACTGGCCAGAGGCCAAGGCCCTGTTGGAGCGTTGGGAGGGCGAGCACCGTGCGGTTTGAGGATCAGTAGCGAGGCTCGACCTGTGAGGGTGAAGTCGGTGGGTACAGTGCGATGTCGCAACGACATCGCACAAGGAGCCCATCATGAATCACAGCCCCAAACTCATCCCTCTGATTGTTCGTTTCCCCGAAGACCTCTACGCCGTCCTCAAGGCGGAAGCCCAACGGACCTGCGCACCGATGGCGGTCCTTGTTCGTCGGCTCGTGGCCGAGGCCAACTTCAGCAGTCAGGGCCAAGTGCAAGGCTCCGAGCCGTGCTCCAAGTAGAGCCCACAGACGCCGAGGTCATCGCCGCAGCGAGCGTGGTGAACGACCCAGGTGGGGTCATTCTCTATCCGCATGGCT
>CAZEIY010000737.1:0-2111 GCA_964512375.1 uncultured Rickettsiales bacterium
GAAGGACTTCTGGTTGGTAGACGAGGTTTCGGCCAGCGCCTGTGCGAAACGCTGCGAACGCGTCGAGAAAGCCGCCAACTCCTACACCTGTGATTGGGTGGGCAAGGATCAGTTCGATGGTGTCGGGCAGCCAGGCAAGGCGCGGTTCCGTACTCATCAACTCAACAGCGGTTCCAGTCAAGGGGTCAACCTTCTTGGACTCGACCGAGATGATGAATGAGACTACAAGGGCGATGATCCCAATACTCGCCAGAAGCCCTAGCAGGCGTTGCGCAGTCATCTTTCGGCTGTCTTCGCTGCTTCGTAGAGCGTTCAGTCCGACGAGCACGGCGGTCCCCATCGTAGCTCCGAGTAGCCCCCCACGTGAAGGCACGATGAGGAGCATTCCTCCCGTCACGATCGCTAGCAGCGTCAGTAGCGTTGACCGAAGGGAAGAGCTACTCCGTCGTGGGATTTCGCTCAGGGTGAGAACCAGAATGATTCCCAGGAAGGCTGTCCAGTGGTTCTCATTGAGGAAGGTCGGCCGGATCAATCCTCGGTTGGGGGAGATGGGCTGATATAGGCCGAGTATCGAGTCCATGTGGAGCATTGATTGCAGGATGCACACCCCGATCGAGATGATGCCGGAGATGAGGACCCAGTTCAGCGCTCTGCTCCTCCAGGGCCTCTGGGCTGTGCGAACGGTGCAGGCCATCGTGAATGCAGCTGCAGTACACCAGCGCAGCACCGCGTAGCGTCCCGGCCCTGGCGCTCGATGCACAGTTCCCCATCGGATCTCGGTATCGACTCCCGGTGGACCACGGAGCCACGCCTCTGCCGCCAGCGGAGAAAGGAACTCGACGAGACCGAGGGGGAGGGGGCAGAGGGGCAGGACCACTGCGAGTCCCGATAGTGCGAGCAAGGACAGCACGAGGGGATGGGGGAAGGGGAGTTCCGGGGCTCCTCGGAGGGCGAATATCCACGCGGTCAGAGAGAGACCAAGGCAGACTCCCCAGGACAGAGGGTGCACGGTAGCCACTGCCAGCGGAGCGAAGAGGATGACTGTGAAGAGACACAGGTCGCTCCAGTTGTGGGCTGAAAGGCCCCTGGCAGGAGTCGCACTGTGGGACTCTCGGCCTGGTTCGTCCACCGCACCCTTGAGCATCGGGAAGAGATCTGTCCGTTATCGCTCAGGCCGGGAGGTCGGCGTCAGCCTCGTCGTCATCCTGGTCGCTGTATTCGCTTGCGACATCCCCGTAGCCTGACCCGTACCCGTAGCCGTAGCCGTAGCCGTAGCCGTAGCCGTAGCCGTAGTAGCTGTAGGTACGTTCGTGGGGGTTGTAGCCGTTACACACTACGCCGAGTAGATCCGCACCTACAGCGCGCAGGCTGATCAGGGTAGCGCGCAGCCGCTTGCGGTCAGTCTGGTTGATGCGCGCAACGACCATGCTGGCATCGGTAAGCTGAGCGAGGATGCTGGCATCAGTGACCGCGAGGACAGGGGGCGAGTCGAACAGTACGTAATCGTACCTGTCTCCCAGGTGTCGGACCAGTTGTGCAAAGCCGGCGGTGCCAAGCAGTTCAGCTGGGTTCTGGGGCGAGGGGCCGCAGCAGAGGATGTCGAGGCCATCCACGCTCGTGTTGAGGATGGCCTCTTCAATAGTGACGTCACCAAGGAGAATGCCCGAGAGGCCCGGTCCTGTTTTTTCGATGTCGAAGACCCGATGCAGGCGAGGTCGCCGCATGTCGGTATCTACGACGAGCACCCTGTTGCCAGCGAGCGCCATTGTGACACCGAGGTTGGCGCAGACCAGCGTTTTGCCCTCTTTGGGGCTACCTGATGTGACCAGGATGCGCCGTACGTCCTTGCGCCCAACCAGGAAGATCAGATTGGTGCGGACTGAACGCAGACACTCCGCGGCGGTCTTTCGTGGTGCCTTGAACGCGAACAATTCGCGTTTCTTTCGCTCTTCTTTGCTGGTGCTTCGATGCGGCAGGTCGGGGACGACACCAAGGGGGCGAACTCGGAAGATGGGCTCGAGTTCGCCGGGATCTTTGAGGGTCGCGTCGACCGTCTCCATTGTGTAGGCACTGGCCAATCCTCCCAGCAGAGCCAGGACGACGATCAGCAT
>CAZEIY010000738.1:0-2109 GCA_964512375.1 uncultured Rickettsiales bacterium
TGTCGTCGTCGGCATAGCCCACGGATCCGTCGCAGTTGTAGTCGCTGGGATCCTCACAGTCGGACTCGATTGCAGAAGGACTGAACCGGGCATCGTCATCGTCGCAGTCGCTGTCGTTCGACACATGGCCGGCCGGCGGGTCGCAGGAGGTGACCTCGGTGTCCGGGTCGCCAAAGCCATCGCCATCCTCGTCCGCGTACCAGGCCGATGCATCGATGGCGTCCTCGTCGATCACGTTGTCGCAGTCGTTGTCCAGGCCGTCGCAGATCTCGGTGGCACCGGGGAAGACATCGGGGTTGTTGTCGTCGCAGTCGTCGAAGAAACCATCGCCGTCGGCGTCCTGGGGGCCATCTGGGTCAGTGTCCACGACCCCGTCGCCGGTGTCGACCTGCCCGGTCTCGGTCTTCGGAGTGCCGTCGTTTCTCTCGCAGGCTGACAGGAGGAGCAGGGTGAGGGTCAGGGTGCGCATGGGGACTCCGGGGGCTCTAATTCAACTCGAGCAGGGTGATGGTGATGCTGCCGTTGCCGGTGCCGCTCACAGAGGCAGATGGGTTGGAGCCCGCGTTGTAGGAGCCGCCGCCGCCGCCATAGTCGGCGTAGCTCGACCATTCCCCCGCAGCACCGCCACCGGAATAGCCACCGGCACCCCCTGGGCTACCCAGGCCTCCACCACCACCGCCTCCGAATCCGCCATAGGCCGTGCCGTAGCAGGAGTTCCCTGTGCCCCCCACCCCCCCGTTGGTGAAGGACTTTCCACCCACGGGTGTGGCGCAGTGCGGATTGCCATTTGCGCCGTCTCCGGTGAGGCCGCCGCCTGCTGCCCCCCGGTGGTTACCATTGTTGGTGGAACCTCCGTCTCCGTTTGTGCCGCCCGCCCCGGTGCCCTGGCAGTTGACGGTCTTGCCATCCGTGCCAAGCCCGCCGAGATCGTTGCCGTTGCCAGCCGTGCCGAGTTGGCCGTTTCCGTTGGTGCGGGTGCATCCAGAGCTGTAGCTGTGGGACGGTGCACCCCCGCCTCCGCCGGCGATTACCAGGGGTGCGGTGCCCGCGTCGCGCACCACGAAGGAGCCTCCGCCCCCGCCGTTCTCGTTGCCGTGCGCGGTGTTGCTGGTGCCAATTTGACCGACCAGGATGTGGATGATCTCGCCCTGGGTGAGGTCGATGTCGCCCTGAACGGTTGCTGGAGTGCCTCCAGCATAGGAGTTGCTGTTGGTCTGGCCCTCAGCGCCCTTCGCGACAATCCGGTAGGTGGCTGTGGCCGGTACGGTCCAGCGCTGGATGCCGTTGACGGTCATGTTGAGGTAGCTCGTGTTGCTGTCCCAGCTGGTGGAGTAGGAACCCTGGCAGATGCTCAGGCTCGGGCCAGTTCTTCCAGAAGTGCCGCAGGTGGTGAAGTCGTGGGTGGTGAAGGTGTAGAGGTAGCAGCCGGTGTTGATACTGGCGTTGTTGTCATTGCAGTCGGCGCCTCCGTGGGCGTCACTGTCGATGCCGTCTCCGTCTGCATCGTAGTCGTTGGCACCGTCACAGTCTGAATCCACTCCGTCATACCAGGTGTCAGTGGCGGCGGGATTGATGTCAGCACCGGTGGCCGAGTCGTCGCAGTCTGTGTTGTCGGTGACCATTGTTCCGGCATCATCGCAGTAGCCGGTTCCGGAATCGGACTGGTCCCCGTAGCCGTCTCCATCGACATCCGGGTAGTACATCGTTTTGCCACTGGCCCCTTCCAGGTCGTTGTCGTCTGCCGCCCCATCGCAGTCCTCATCCGTGTCCAACAAGTCACAGATCTCGGTGGCGCCGGGGTGGATGGCTGCGTCCACGTCGTTGCAGTCGGTGCTGTCGCTCACGTAGGCCGCGGGGGCGGTGCAGGCCTCCTGGCTGACGGTAGTTGACCCATATCCATCGGAGTCGAAGTCCGCGTACCAGGTGAGAAGCAGTCCCTCGTCTGTGGCGCCGTCGCAGTTGTCGTCCACGCTGTTGCAGGTCTCGGTGGCACCCGGGTGGATCGCTGCATCTACGTCGTTGCAGTCCGTGTCGTCGGCCACGTAGCCGGCGCTGGCCGAGCAGGCGGTCTGGGAGGTGGTGGAGGAGCCGTACCCGTCACCGTCCGCG
>CAZEIY010000739.1:0-2106 GCA_964512375.1 uncultured Rickettsiales bacterium
CAGGGGGCTCGGAGGCGGAATCGAGATCCAACAACACTTGATGAGGCAAGCACCCCCTGGCTACCGTCTGAGGTAGGCTGCTTGGCATGCCACATTCCAAGAGCAACGCCTCGTTTCACTTCATCATCCTGGCTGCGCTGCTGTGCATCGCAGCATGTGATCCCGAGGGCTCTGATCCCCCACCGCAGGGAAGCTGCCCCGACGGTTGGATCCTGTCGGGCTCCGTGTGTCTGCCACCCGAAGGGGACGCTGACGGCGACGGAATCAACAATGCTACGGACAACTGCCCCGAAGACGCCAACCCGGACCAGCAAGACCTCGATGGGGACACCCAGGGGGATGCCTGCGACAGCGACGACGACAGCGACGGCGTCGCCGATGCCGACGACAACTGCGCAGAGGTGCCGAACGCAGGCCAGCTGGACACCGACGGCGACCTGCAGGGGGATGCCTGTGATCTCGACGATGACCAGGATGGAATCGACGACGCCGATGACGTCTGTCCGCTGCACTGGGATCCGGACCAGGCGGACACCGACAACGACGGCGACGGCAACCTGTGTGACGACGATGACGACAATGACGGCATCCTCGATGACTTCGACAACTGTCCCGTGTTTGCCAACCCCGGCCAGGAGGACAGCGACCACGACGGCATCGGTGACCTGTGCTGGCAGGACGCCGACGGTGACGGGGTTCCCGATCTGAACGACAACTGCCCCGACAACCCCAACGTCGACCAGAGCGATACCGACGCCGACACGGCCGGCAACGCCTGCGACGAAGATGACGACAACGACGGCATCCTCGATCCCTTCGACAACTGCCCGCTGGCTGCCAACCCGGGCCAGGAGGACGACAACGGCGATACGATTGGAGACGTCTGCGAGGGCGATCTTGATGGCGACGGAGTGGATGACGAGCTGGACAACTGTCCGCTGAACGCCAACCCGGACCAGGGGGATTACGACGCCGATGCCATCGGCGATGTCTGCGACGAGGACGCCAACGGCGACGGCAGCCCCGACCTCATCAACAGCGTCGAGCCCTCCGGCGGTGTCATCGGCGGCGGGCTGGCGGTCATCCTCGACGGTTCCGGCTTCGAAACCGGTGCGACGGTCACCTTCGGCGGAGTGGCGGCAAGCCATGTCGTAGTGGTCGCAGAGAACCGAATCATGACAACCAGCCCCCCGGGCTCCGTAGGCCCGGTCGACGTAGTAGCAACCAACTCGGACGGCCAGACATTCACGGCCCATAGCGGCTTCGAGTACGTCGCCTCGACCCAGGTGCGTGGCAGGGTGCTCGACAGCAACCTGGTGCCGGTTCCCAACGTCATCGTCGACCTGCTCCCCGCAGATGGCCTGCCGGTCCAGGCCGCCACCGATGCCACCGGGTTCTTCATCCTCGAGAATGCTTCTGCCGGCTCTCGGAACGTCGAGTTCAACCCGGCCAATGCCGGAGTCGCAGGCGGCCCAAGCTACCCGGCGCTGAAGGTTCCCATCAAGGTCATCGACGGACGCATCAACATCCTCGGCGAAGGCCGGCCGACCTTCCTGCCGATCCTCGACACGGCGCACGTCGAGATCGTGGACCCTGCCAACGAGACCGTCGTCGGCTCGTCGGCACCGAGCACCGCACCGGGCAGTGACGGGGCGGTCCTGACCATTGCTGCGGGCAACGCGATCGACGAGAACGGCGCGACCTATACCGGCGAAGTCCTGATCAGCGAGGTAGACGCCGAACGCACGCCCATCGCCCTGGGCGACCGGCGCCAGCCGGCCTACCTGATCACCGTGCAGCCCGCCGGTGTCGAGTTCGATACACCCGCGCCCGTGAGCTTTCCCAATGTGGACGGCCATCCGGCCGGTGCGCGGATGCGCCTGCTCAGCCTCAACCATGACACCGGTAAGTTCGAGGCGACGGGGCTGCTCGAGGTGAGCCCGGACGGCGAACGCCTGGTCACCGTGACTGGTGGCGTCTCGACCTCCTCGTGGCACATGCCAAATCCGGGTCCTCCTCCCGGAGAGCCTTGCTGCGGCGACGACGACGATGACGACGACGACGACGACGACGATGACGACGACGACGACGACGACGACGACGACG
>CAZEIY010000740.1:0-2099 GCA_964512375.1 uncultured Rickettsiales bacterium
GAATTGTCGGCGTCGAGCACGATGGGATCGATGTTGATGTCGGTGGGGTTGAGGTGCACCAGGTTGGCGGGGAGTTTCCACTCCACCGTCTTAGTCTCGCTCGCGGTCCACTCATAGACCACCTCTGGACCTGTATAAGGGCCCGTGTTGCAGGGGTAGAAGTTCATGACGTCCGTCGTCTCTGGGTGGAACGAATAGACCGCCGGATTCTCAAGTCCGACCGGGTCGGTTCCGGGGGGACAACCCTGGAAGCTTGCGCAGTCGGGATCATCGCAGTCGACCAGCCCGTCCCCGTCGTCATCGAGGCCATCGCCACATTCCGTGCTGGAAGTGGTGCCCAGCACAGTGTCTCCACAGTTGATGGTCTCAGCCACCTGACAGACCGCACCACACAGCTCGCTGCCGTGACACTCCTCGTCATCGCAGTCGATCGCGCCATCGGCATCATCATCAAAGCCGTTGGTGCAATCTTCAGTACCTCCCACCGGCTCGCAAGTCACCGCAACGGAGTACGAGCCGGACGAGCCCTGATAGCCATCCACGGCGACCCAGTAGTCTGCCCCGGGCTCGGTATCGAACTCTGTGAAGACGGCACCATGGCTCACGCATTCCTGGCTATTACAGGGGATCCCCTCATCTCCGAGCACGAAGACATCGAGATCCGTTCCAGCGCCATAGCTGAGGCTGATAGTGACGGTGTTGGCCTGGTCCAATGGCGCCTGAAAGTAGTACGCGTACTCCGGCCCGCTCTCGACCCAGGACACACAGGAGTAGGAATCAACCTGGTTGGTAGCGCCGCTGTAGGTGGCCGTATTGCCCGACGCCACGCTGCCGCAGAAGAGCGACCAGGACTCTACGCAGAGCTCAAGGCACTCCACCGTGTCCACGCATCCCTCGTCCTGGCAATCGATCAGACCATCACCGTCGTCATCGACACCGTTGCCGCAGTCCTCGCTGGTCGAGGGACAGTCCACCGCAAGATCGTAGGTAGATATCGCGCCCTGATAACCATCGACCACCAGGTAGTAGGTGGCGCCGGCGACCGCCTCGAGGCTGGCGCAACTGCTCGCTGCCTCGATGCAGTTGGTGCTGTCACAGGTGCCGTTCAGGTCTTCGAGCACGAAGATGTCCAGATCTTCGGCAACATTACTCAGACAGATCTCGACGGACTCGCTCACCTCGGGACGGAACACATAGGCGAATTCGGGGCCGCTCTCGTCCCAGCTGTTGCAGCTGTAGTTCGAAATGGTGGTGGTGTTGCCAGCGGCAAAGGTGTAGCCGCTCTCGGTGTCACCGCAGCTGAGCTCAATCTGAGCGTCACAGATGCCCGCTCCGGGATTCGGTGTTCCCGCACAGTCGCTATCGTCGCCGTCGATGAGACCGTCACCGTCATCATCCACGCCGTTGTCACACACCTCTCCGCAGATCGCGCTCACGCCGGCGCACTCCTCGTCGTCACAGTCCACCAGGCCGTCACCGTCGTCATCGGTGCCGTTACCGCAGACCTCGGGGATGCACAGATGATTGCTTGAGCAATCGGAGTCGCCACAGTCGATGGAACCGTCCCCATCATCGTCGACATCGTTGCCACAATCCTCTGGGACACAGCCTGGTGCTCCCGTGCAGTCCGAATCGTTGCAGTCGATAGCGCCGTCACCGTCATCATCGATGCCGTTACTGCAGTCTTCGGCGCAGCCAGGCAGGCCCGCACAATCGGAATCGTTGCAGTCGATAGCGCCATCACCGTCATCATCGATGCCGTTAGTGCAGATCTCACTTCCACCACTGCAGAAGGCATTGCAGTCCGGGTCCGCGCAGTCGACGAGACCGTCGAGATCATCATCTATGTCGTTGTCGCAGGTCTCACCGATGCAGTCGCCGAAATAGACGCAGCCATCGTCATCACAATCGATGAGGCCATCGCCATCATCGTCGACCGTGTTGTCGCAGATCTCGAGGTCGCAGCCACCCCAACCGATGCACTGATCATCGTCGCAGTCGATGAAGCCATCACCGTCGTCGTCTATGTCGTTCCAGCAAATCTCGTCACCACAGTCGACGGAGCCAATACATTCGCTGTCCGCGCAGTCCGCGTCGCC
>CAZEIY010000741.1:0-2093 GCA_964512375.1 uncultured Rickettsiales bacterium
CGGGGACTACGATGAGAAAGCCAAAGGCGTGCGCTGCTCGATTCCACTGGAAGGGTCCCGGTCCGACAAGATCACGCTGCTTTGGCTGAAACGGAGTTCGGGTCCCAGTCAGCGCGAGCTGAGTTCGCTGACCGACCTGCTGTCTGGAACCGGCAAACACGGCGGCTGACCAAAGCAGAGCGCGGGCTCCCCACCAAGGTGCGGAACCCGCGCTTTCTCTCGCCCCCGCGAGATACTTGTATTCGAGGCTTAGAAACCAATCGGAACAGGAAGGACCACCATGTCCAGTAGCAGGCTCTCGCTGTAGTCGAACAGCACCTCGGACTCGCCGTCGGCGCTCACCTTGCCCACCTGGGAGGCTGGTCCGCCGTCCACAAGCACCATGACCGACTCATCGCCTGCAGGCTCCACGGCACGCGCCATGAACGCGCCCAACAACTCATCAATCGAGCCGATCTCCTCGCTCACACCAGCAACAGAACGATGCAGCATGCCGCTACGCCCGGCCATCCAGAGTCCACCCAGGTCGTCCTGACCCAGGACCTCATCGCTGAGAGTATTCTCACCGACTGCCGCGGTCGCGCTACCACTAGCCATATCGGTCACTGGCACGCTCTCATCGATGGTCCACTCGCCCAGTATCGAACCCGCCGGGCTCGCACCCATAACATCGGTAGCAACGGGCCCCTCAAATGCGTTCGGAGAGGCCACGACGTCAGTCCAGCATGCCTCATTGTTGTGGTCACGAGCCACCTCTACGCCGTCAAGGTCAAGCTTGATCAGGTCCAGCTCGGCCGCGACGATGATGTCGCTGTCACGAGCTTCATCGACTCGATACATGGTTCCCACTTCGGGTCGAGAAAACTCACTGACGGTGCCATCCCATTCGATACGAAGGATGAGATTCTGCCAATCCTCAGTCTTGGTAGTGACAAGGAAGAAGTCCTCGCTGTGATGCATCAACGTCTGCTGCGAGCCTGGCTCACCGCTCGGTGAGAGGGTGTAGCTGGTCTCAATGGAGCGAGTTGTCTCACCGTCCAGGTCGAGGACGACGATCTCGAGGTACCCTTCTGGGCTCGAGGTCAGTGCAGCCAGCTCGGTCGAAGGGGTCGCTGCCTCCTCTTCCTCTTCCTCGCCGCTTATGTCGATGCTCCCGAGGGGATCTTCCAGGTCAAGGGAGAGGTCACAGCCGCTGGTAAAGACCATTGCGCCTGCGCCAATGAGAAGGGCCAGTTGGGTTGTACGGGACGTGTTTAGAGTGCGTGACATGCTTTCCTCCTTCGATAGTCCGGCTGTCTCTGAGAGACCCGTGACTTTGCGTCCCAGCGTTGCCGCTGGTTTGCCATTATCGGGAGGAGCTTCTCTCCGCCCTGTGCACTCAATCTGTGCACGATCGAGCGACTGTCAAGGAGAAGAACGTGAAATGGCCCGGAGTCTGCCCTTCTCAAGACCGCGAATGCTACGAAAAGGCTCTACTCAGTCGAGAGTGATGGACAGCGTGTACGGATTCGGGTCCGGGCAAGTGGAGGGCGCGGCCGCACAGGTCGGGGTGCTGGGGTCGATTGTAAAGGTCACCTCGGTACCAGCTGGATACGAAGTCAAGCAAGTAACGTTGAAGCTAAGCGCACCAGAGCTGCCAGCTGGAAGAGAGTTGAGCCAGACATGACCCGGGGTCAGCAGAAATGCGGCCGGATCGACCGAGAGTACGGCACCCACCGAACTGACAAAGCCCTCTGAGCTCTCGTTGTAGAGAGTTGCCGTGATGGTCAGGGCCTCGGTGCACGACCAGGAATTATTATTATTGGTGTTAGCCCAGTTCACGTCACCCACACGGAGCTCCGCCTCCAGATCATCTGTGGCGTCATCACATGCCGTGTCCAGGCCATCCACATCGCCATCGGCGTCGTTGTCCTGCCCGTCGTCACACTCCAGACCGCTGCCGACATGATCCTCGCTATCGTCGGCGGCATCATCACAGCCCGGATCGTCGAGATCAATCCAGGAGTCGGCATCGTTGTCGATGCCGTCTGCGCAGGCCGGAACAGGTGCAGCGCTGTCGTCGTCGTCACCGGTAGCGCTGTCATCGTCGTCAC
>CAZEIY010000742.1:0-2090 GCA_964512375.1 uncultured Rickettsiales bacterium
GTCAGCGATTTTCCTGACCTCAACATCAGGCAAGCGTGGTTGGCAGCGCGCCTCATTGACGGCCAGCAGCGATGGCAGTATCTGCTCGGGAGTCATACCCCTTCGCCGCATAGAACCTGCCAGACTGGTCAACCTGTCGTTTCGCTGACCCTCTGGGATTGGAGAGCCGTCTTCGACGACGCGTCCGTTACCTGACGACCGCATCATGGTGCGCAGCCAGGTCGGAATCTCTGCCAGCGCCACATCACCCGGACGATTGACCCATTCGTACGAATCGCCGCTTACGTGCCGACTTGGAGGGACAATCACATACCCGCCATCTCCACGGACATCGAGACCGGCCCCCAACTTCCCTGCGCTGTTGGCGACAGGACCACCAGGATGTTTGAAGAAGAAGTGTCGCCCGCCACCACCGGTACGCTGCTCCACCGCCTTCGGCAGTTCGCCCTGGCGCCGAATCAGATCGACGAGGGAGTCATTGCCGCCGCTGGCGGGGTCTATGTCCAGGACTACCGTGCCAGACACTGTGCCGGTCGCGACTGCGACACTCGCCTCAGGGTGGGACTGCCACCACGACCGAATCTGTTTCTCGTCCATGGTGGCATCCTTGACCCCATTGACCGTGCGCGGATGCTTTCCAGGACTACTACACTCTGGATTGCCACAGGAACACTTGCCTTGGTCTGGCCCAAAGACCGGAAAAACGGCCAGCCCCAATCTTGCATATGACAGCGCAGCATCCCGGTGCGACAGTCGATCAGACGAAACGTCAGCAGTCCTCATCCAGGCCCTCTCAGTCCACGCCCGCTTTTAGTGCCTTATCGATGGCTTCTCGGTCAAAGAGAACTCTCCGACCGATCGTGGTGCGGGCTTCCCCGAAGCGCCCACGGTAGACATCCTGTCTGAGGGAGGCTTCTGACTTTCTCAGGTACTGTGCGAGGTCCGGGTAAGACAGCCACGTTCGTTCATGGAGTGGAGTCACTACCATCTGCATGTCTCCTGAAATGAGAAAAGGTCATGGTGCGTTTGTCACCATGACCTCATGCAACTGGTGTGCCGAACGAGCTATCTCTTACAGAATCAGTCGCTTACACACGTGTGTTCGGGCCGTCTATTCCAGATCCGAAGTACTTCCTCTTCGAGACTCTGCAGTTGTTCGGTGGACTTGGAAGAACCCGAACAATCCTACCCTCCACGCCGCCTTCTTATCTTGCCCTGCTCTATGGCCTTGTTTACAGCAGACTTCCAAGCTTCCTCGTGGAGCGTGGAGCGGCCGACGCCAAGCTCCTCCGATAGTGCCGTCTGTGTAAATGGAGGCGTCGTGCCACGATTCTCCATTGCCGCGATCGCATTGAACACACGCGCCTCTGTGGAATCATGCACGGCGCTGCTGAAGCCGTGCAGATGATTTCGGAGATCCGGAATCAGCTCCTCTTCAAGCGTACGGACGTCAATTGGCTTGCTTCGCGGGTCGCTACTGTCGTGCGCTGCGCTGGCGGCTATGTGGCGTTGAAGCCAGCAAGTCAACGGGAAGCGGAGGGCATACGCCTGACTCTTCTCAAATCCCTTCAAGAAGTGTCTGACGAGCATCGGAATATCCTCCTGCCGATCCGCTAACTCCGGAACATCCACAGTCGCGTTGAGCCGGCTTCGCAGGTCCGGCAGGAATCTCTCCTGGGCGACTTCGACGCCGAGATCGGCGTTAGTCGTAGCCACAAAGAGCACATCCTCGGGTTTCTTGATCTCGTCGGTCCCAAGCTTCCTATATCCTGCTCCATCAAGCACCGAAAGGAACCGGCCCTGCGCATCTTTGGACATCTTGTCTATGTCATCGAGGACGAGCGTCCCCCCTGTGGCGCTCTCAATCGCGCCCGCCCGGTCGCATACTGCGTCGGTAAATGCTCCTTTGACATGTCCAAATAGCTCCGAATTGAGACTATTGCCGCTCCCAAAGCTGGCGCAACTGATGCGGCAGATTTCGCTTCTGCCACAGATCTTGTGCAGCGCCTCCGCTATCAGACCCTTTCCGCTCCCGATGCCCCCCCGCAACAGGATGTTGCGTTTCTTCGTCCCTGGGAAGTCGTTCATCG
>CAZEIY010000743.1:0-622 GCA_964512375.1 uncultured Rickettsiales bacterium
AATTCAGCTCTTTTGGAGCTTCATCGTGCTCGTATGGCCACTGCTGTACGTCCTACTCTACCTGTGGTGAGAAACCGTGACGCTCCAGGCTGAGCAGGCCGAGGGTGCAGGGCGTGCGCGTCCGTACCAGTGGTGCCTCCCCCTGCTGGCAGCCATGTTGGTACTCATCGTTCCGGCAGCTTCCGAGGCCTGTTCCTATTGTGCAGGCCAACTGGAAGGACGCTCCAGCTACGGCGCGGCAACCATACTTATGTTGCTGACGCCACCTACGCTGCTCGGCCTCCTGTACCTGCTGGTCCGCGACAGCCTGGCTGCCCCCCGTCAGCCCTCTCCCTGACCGGACGTCCCTCCGTGAGTCGACTACCCCTGATCTATAGAGAACCTGAAGGCGACCGACTATCCCGCTTGGGAATCCGTCTTTCTCTGCTGTGCCTCTTCCTTCCTGGGATCACCGCGCTCAGCGCCCACCTGTCCGCGAGGACCGTGGGTTGGCTCCCATACTCGCCTCTGGCCCACACTCGCGGCATGGTGCTGGGGTTTGCCACCCTTTTCGTACTCGCACTACTCTTTCGAATCATCCCAAGAGAGCGAATAGACCCGCTGCCACGTCATCGCTGGGCTG
>CAZEIY010000743.1:632-2087 GCA_964512375.1 uncultured Rickettsiales bacterium
TCTTGTTGGCTATCTAGGGCTGTTGCTCCCATGGTTGCCCGTTCGATGGATCACCGGAGCCCTCTGGGCGGGAGCATTCGTCGGTGTTGCAGGGTCTCTGGGAGCCTGCTTCATGGGCCGAGGGCCAGTTGGTCTGTGGTGGGATGGTTGGTTGCGCGCGGGGTTGACGTCGATGGGATTGACCATCCTCATCCTCTCTCTTGCTACCTTCTACGACGCTCCGGACATCGTCATCCGTGCACCACGCGCCCTTCTGTGGGGTGCGTTGTGCCCCATTGCCGTAGGCCTCAGTCCAAGAATGATCCCCGCGCTGGGTGACGTTGGCACCCCGGATCGTAATGAAGTACTAGCTGCATCCCGCTACGCAACGACGCTCTCAGCCCTCTTGACCATCGCTCTGCTACTCACCTGGACCCCACTCATAGTCACCTCAGCGACAGTCCTGACCGTCCTGTACGCCCGAATCTTCAGAGCGACCGCCATGCTGCGCGCGGCTACCCCGGACTCCATAGAGCGAATCGGAAAGCCAGACCCTGCAGCTAGGACCCTTCGTTGGATGACCCGAGCCGCATGGCTCTCCATGGCAGCCAGCCAGGCAGCACTGATCCCGGGTCACCTACTGCCGCTCATCGCCGCACGGCTTCCTCTATTTCTGAGCGAGCCCGTAACCTCTACCTGGTCATCTACCCTGGTGGTGCTGGGCTACCATCTCCTTGGCCTCGGCTTCATCACTGGGATGATTCTGGCAGTCGGCCAGCGGGTTATCCCTGCCTGGCTGGCCGAGGATGTCCGCTGGCCCCTATTGCGGCCAGCAGTCGGCATCCTCTGGTTCTGTGCGCTGATTGGACGTGTCGTCGCTGAACTCGTACCCGAAGCCCGGGGCTTACTCCTACAGGCTGCCCTATGGTTGCTGGTGGCGGGAGGTCTGCTCTTTGTCGGACAGATCATGCGCTCCATGCGCCCCCGCGGCGTAAGTAACCGAAGTGGCTGTCCGCGTGCGCCGCTTCGCTCCATGTGAGGACAACCTGCGCCGCTCAAGGGGCCTGGAACGTCAGCACCGCCTCCAACATCGCCGCAGCCTCCTCACAACGGCAACTACCCCTAGCCATTTGCGACGGACAGTGCGCTATCGCAGCCCGCCAACACGTTCTGGCTCGGTTGCAGCCGAGCCAGAACGTGGCGGCGCAGCCTCTGCCCTATGAACACGAGCCTCCCGCTTTTCCTCCTCCAGCGTCAGGCCTGGCCACGCTTGCAGTGCTGTTGGCGCCCGATAGGTCCTGAAGGCCTTCTGAAGCAACGCAAACCTCCTGGTCGCACGATGTCGGGATTTTTCGCGCTCATGGACCCAGGAACGTACACGGATCAATGCCGACTGCTTCAGCAACTGTGCAAACACCTTGTGAAAGCGCCAGCGGAACAAGAACAGCGGACCGTAGACTCGCGCCTGAAGCTTTA
>CAZEIY010000744.1:0-381 GCA_964512375.1 uncultured Rickettsiales bacterium
ACGCGCTGAGCCGCCCCCTGCCCTGTCCGCTAGGATGTGCCGGTGCGTTATTCCCCGCTGCTGTTGACCCTCGCCCTAGTCACCGCCACGGGCTGCAGCAGCCCCGGCGAAGTACTTCAGGACTTTGACGGCGACGGCAGCCTCGATGCCGATGACTGCGGCCCCGACGACGACACCATCTACCCCGGCGCAGCCGACAGCTTCGGCGACGGCATCGACCAGGACTGCGACGGCAGCGATGGGGTCGATCTGGACGGCGACGGCTACCCGTCCTTATTGTCAGGCGGCACCGACTGCGTCGACACGGACCCCCTGTTGCACCCCGCCGACACCGACCAGGATGGCTTCAGCACCTGCGAAGGCGACTGCGATGACGAAGAC
>CAZEIY010000744.1:391-2087 GCA_964512375.1 uncultured Rickettsiales bacterium
TGACAGTGATTCTTCGGTGCACCCAGGGGCTACCGAAGTCGCAGACACAATTGACCAGGACTGCGATGGCTTCGCTGTCGACCCAAATGTCGACTTGCGTCCAGACAACCCTCTGACCTCCGATGAGCTCTACCTTCAGATCAGCAGCGATGCCGCGGCCCTCGTACACACCTGGTTCGTTGACGGACTCGAGTTCACCGGAGACTCCAACCTTGAGCAGATCCCCAGTTCCGAGACCCGTAAGGGCGAGGTCTGGCGCGTCGAGAGCGTCCCCTACAACGCCGAGGGCGTGGCCGGAGATCCGGTGGTCGACTCGGTCGTTATCGGGAACAGCCCGCCCAATCCGGCCAACCTCATCCAGAGCCTGCAGACCGAACCGCGCGAGGGAGACATCCTTACAGCGGGGGCCGTAGCCAGCGACGACGATCTCGACGATGTGACCTTCGTCTACACCTGGTACGTCAACGAGGTCGTCGTCATCCCCAGCACCCCCGATGCGCTCGACTCGACCTGGTTCGACAAGGGCGACAGCATCTACGCGGTCCTGACGCCTACTGACGGCACGGACACAGGGACCCCGGTCCTCACCAACGTCGTTATCGCCGTTAACACTCCCCCCAGCGCCCTCGCTGCCAGCCTCGACCCCAGCGCAGGCACCGAAGAGACCACCTTCACCTGTCCGGTCGGCGGCTGGACCGACCCCGATCCAGGCGATGTCGAAGACTACGAGGTCCAGTGGTACGTCGATCTGCTCGCCTCCGTGACTGGTCCGACCCTCGATGGGGCCGCCTTCGACAAGGGCCAGACCGTACGTTGCGAGGCTACCCCTACCGACGGAGAAGACGCCGGCGCTACCTTCGCGAGCGAGACGGTGGAGGTGGCCAACACGCCCCCTTCCATCAGCGCCGTTGCCATCGATCCCAACTCGGGTGCCGAGACGACGACCTTCATCTGCCAGCCCTCGGGCTGGGTGGATCCCGATCCGGCGGATGTAGAGGGCTATCTGGTCCAGTGGTACGTGGGCCCTTTTGGCGCGGAGGTGGCCTCGGCCACCACCACCACCATCGACGGGACGTTCTTCGACCAGGGGGACAGCCTGTACTGCGAGGCTATACCGACCGATGGGGCGGACTCAGGCGGCATGCTCACGTCGAGCACCGTGACCGTCGACAACACTGTGCCCTCGGTGAGCTCGGTGAGCATCGCCCCGGCCACGGCCCACACGGACACTCTCCTGACGGCGGTCCCCAGCGGCTGGTCCGATCCCGACCCAGCCGATCCTGAGGACTACCTCTACGAGTGGTTTGCCGGCAGCACGCCCGTGGGAACGAACACGGCCACCTTGGACGAGTCCTACTTCGTCAAGGGAGATGAGATCACCGTCACGATCACGCCCCAGGACAGCACCAGCGCAGGCAGCGCGGTCTCTGCTTCGATAGTAACCATCCTCAACAGCGCCCCCACGACCCCGGTGGTCGACATCGCACCCGCTGAGCCGACGGAGGAGGACGACCTGCTCTGCTCCCTCTCCGCGCCGACCACCGATCTCGACGGCGACACCCTCCTCTACGACTTCGAGTGGCTGGACCCGAGCGGTGTCAGCGCCTACACCCTGAGCGCCGTAGGCCCCGGGGCGACCCTCATCGTGCCCAGCTCAGCGACCGCGAACAGCGAGACCTGGACCTGTGAGGTGACC
>CAZEIY010000745.1:0-2085 GCA_964512375.1 uncultured Rickettsiales bacterium
GGACCCAGGACCCAGGACCCAGGACCCAGGACCCAGGACCCAGGACCCAGGACCCGCAGACGGAGCGGTCACTACCCTTCCGCGTGCGGGAGGTCGTAGTGAACAAGGAGCAGCAGCGTTGGAGTCAGATACCTGCAGTGAGGTTCGCAAGGATGCCGGCTACATTCTCATCGGTCAGTTCGCTGTGCCCGGGAATCAGGCGGACGATGTCATCCCGCTCGGCTGCTGCTGTCAGCCATGCTCAGTAGCTGCGTCCAGTAGCACCAGGCGCGCTATCGGCGTTGCGCTGGGGCCCCCGGTCGCCCCCATGAGGCGACCATAGAGGAACCAGCCCCATCCCTGCCTCAGCGGAGTTAACATAGCGCCTCTTATCGGTTCTATACGCAGTCTGGCTGAGACCGCGACAAGGAGTAGGGGAGGTTCACCGATGATGTCCAGACGGGCTAGTAGAGTTCTTGTTGCCCTGCTTGTGTCAGGTCTCTGCGGGGGCTGTAACTCCACTCCTGAGCTAGAGGTCATCTTCGGAGAGGCGGGATCGCTCGGGAGGGATTCCGGCGAGGGGAGCTTCCGCTTTGGAGCTTCCACTGCTGCGGCCCAGATCGAAGATCAGAACACCCTGACAGACTGGCATAGCTGGACTCTTCCCGAATCTGATGGAGGGGCTGGCGAAGGGGAGTTCGTCGGAGATGCCGTGATGGGTAAGACCCTCGCACTTCAAGACTCAGCTCTGGTCTCGGAGATGCACCTGGACTCCTATCGGTTCAGCGTCTCCTGGAGTCGGATCGAGCCGGCAAGGGATCAGGTATCGGAGGAGGGGCTCGCTCATTACGACTCTCAGTTGGATGCGCTGGTCGCCGATGGGATACGCCCGATGCTGACGGTGCACCACTTCAGCAACCCTCTCTGGACCAATAACTTCCTGGAGGGGTGCCCTACGGAGGGGCCGGACGATACGAATCTGTGCGGATGGGCGGACCCGGAGGGGGCTGCTCTTCTTCTCGAAGAGATCGCCGAACACGGCGCTCTGATCGCGGCACGCTACGGAGACCGTGTGGACGATTGGTGCACCGTCAACGAGCCGGTGAACTACCTTCTCGCAAGCTACGGAATGGGGGTCTTTCCTCCCGGTGAGTCCAATCTCTTTGGCAATCTCCCTCGCCTTACCGATGCCATGCGGAACCTTCTGGCAGCTCACGCCGTGCTCTACGACGCCATCAAGGAGCATGACACCGTGGATGCTGATGGAGACGGAGTTGCAGCCCAGGTTGGCTTCTCGCTGTCCGTTGCGGCATGGACCCCGGCCCGCGATGGCCTGGTCAGTGAGGACCCCGAGGACATCGCCGCCGCGCAGCGCGTGCGCTACGTGTATCACCAACTCTTCCCCACCTCGATCCTCGATGGCAGCTTCGATGCGGACCTGGACCAGCAGGCAGAGGAAGATCACCCTGAGTGGGCGGGAAGGCTCGATTGGCTTGGTCTGCAGTACTACTTTCGCGCTGGAGTGACGGGCAAGGTGCAGGTGCTCCCGGGGGTCGATGCGATGATCTGCCTGGCGGGCTTTGAGGAGCTGGCGGCGGGTGCCTGTCTCGAGCTGGAGGACCCCACGAAGTGGGTTCCGTCGATGGGCTATGAGTACTACGAGCCTGGGCTCAGGGAACTGCTGACTGAATTCTCGGAGTCCTGGCCCATGACTCCATTGGTGGTCACCGAGGCGGGGATCGCGACGGAGCGCGGTGCTCGGCGAGCCGAGAACATCGTGCGGAGCCTTGAGCAGATCGCGACGTCCATCGACGGTGGAGCGGATGTTCGTGGCTACTACCACTGGAGCCTGACAGACAACTTCGAATGGTCTGAGGGTTTTGTGCCGCGCTTTGGCCTGTACCGGGTCGATTATACCGACTACAGCCGGTCGCCAACCCTGGGTGCTGAGGTGCTCGGACAGATCGCGGAAGGGCGAGGACTGACCGCCGAAGACTGTTCTCTGTACGGTGGTCTCGGACCGATGACACCAGAGTGATCGGCGATGAGTTCAGCCTCAAGACCGTTCGACAGTCGGTTCTCATGCCTTTCTGGCAATAGCCGCCT
>CAZEIY010000746.1:0-2084 GCA_964512375.1 uncultured Rickettsiales bacterium
CGAGATGGCATGGCTCAGAGTTGCCTCGGGCGGCGTAGCATCAGGCTGAGGGTCCACCGGGGGCTGGAGACGGAGTGGTGCGGCTGCCGGCTCGGGGCAGTCAGCCTGCCCGCGCTCCGCTCTGTCGAGACCTGGAGCTTGCTGACCTGAAGTGGCGATGCCGGTCCCCTGAAGTGGACAGCCACACAGGCACAGGGCAAAACTCAAGACCAGCGTCGGGCCCCCTCGATGAAGCTCAGGGAGTGGCCTTTGGAAGTGACTCACGATACTCCTCGGGAAGCGGCTCAAAGAGACTGAAGCTGCGGGGCTCTTCCCGCTGCATCAGGGTGACTCTGCCAGCACCCACTTCTTCAGTGGGCAAGCCGGTCGTCGAGTCTACGCTAATCCCTGCAAACGAGTCCGGCCAGTCGATCGGCAGAACGCTACTGTCTCCAAACGCCACGTCCGCGAGGTCTACGCGATCACCGATGGCACCCGCCTCCACGACGGCCTGGGCGGTGGTGATCCACACGGGCAGGCTGCCAGAAGCACCCGCTACTCGAATCGCTCCCCGCTTCATCTCCCGGTTGTCGTCATAGCCAACATAGGTTGCCACCACCTGGCCGGCGTTCCAACTAAGGCGATCACCTGCCTCAGGTAGTCCCGGAACCACACCCACAAAGGCAGAATTTCGATAGGCGTTCGTTGTTCCTGTCTTTCCGAAGAGGGGCACCTGCACACGCAACGCTGCCAGCTCGGCAGATCGCTCGGGATCATCAGAACGAGGGACAACCTTTCCTTCAGCGCGTCGGCCGGTGCCAAAGCGCACAACCGAGCGAAGCATGCTAGCCATCTCCATGCTCAGCCCCGGCTCCTGAACAGGCTGACGATGGCGCTTCGCCCGGTAGAGAACACGACCATCGGGCAGTCGAAGTTCTGCGATCATCGACGCAGCGTCAGTCGGCCCCAAAGGCGAGGTCTTATCGGCAGACGCCAGCTCGGGGGCCAGAGCTGTAGCGTCTGACGCGACGGTCCAGGTCGCGCCGCTCTGCATGACCTGGTAGAGCCGCGCAGCCTCTAAGAGGGTTAATTCCGAGCTACCCAGGGGCATGGACAGGACCTCTCGCACCTCAGATTCGACTCCGCTGCGGTTCGCGAGCAGACGCATGTAGCGGAGCCCCACCAGGATTCGAAAGTCCCGGCAGAGAGCCAGCGCAGACGACTCGTACAGGTCATCTACAATGCCAAGCGTCGCCATGGCCTGATCAATAGCTACACGCAGGTCGCCCAACAGTTGCGCCGTCAACAGCCCATCCATGAGCACGCCGCTGGGTGCGAAGTACCGGTCAATCCGTTCGGTTCGGGCCTGCTCCTCGCGCTCTCTGCTCCGCTCTTCCGACTCCTCATCCTCATCCCCATCCTCGGCGACACCGAACAGAAGGTCCGCCTCGTCGGGCTCCTCAAGGTCCGCCTCGTCGGGCTCCTCAGCCACCACCGCCTCTGCGATCTCGACCGGCTCCGCGACCGCCCCGTGCGCATCGCCCTTGCCCTCTTCGACGACGACCAGTCGGTCTAGATACACCTCCTCTCGACCCTCGATCAGCGCGTTGAGCACTTCGGGTGTCAGCGCAAGATGTGGCTGGGACGGGAACCCACCGAAGTTCAGCTGCGCCTCTCCCGACTCAGTTCGCATCAAGAAGAAGCCGTCGAGCAACTCGGCAGGGACCTCCTGCTCTGCGGCAAGCGCGGGGAGGAGCACCTCCCGGCGTTCAAAGAAGGTGGCGGCTAGTTCCTCTTGTCGCAGGAAGTTACGATCGAGCAACTCCATCCGAGCCTTCAGTTCCTTCTCATCTATGTCGTCGTCCTCAGCCAGCTTCTCCTTCTCGGCATCGACCCCAAGACCGTAAAAAAGCGACTGTAGAACCTCGGACTGACGTGACGAACCACCAAAACTCAGGTCCACCAGAGCCTCTTCCCGCACCTGCCCGAACAAGCCCTCTAGTACCTTGCTCCGGGTAGCGACGACTCCCGACTTCTGCACTCTACCCACGAACTCAGCGCGGCTCTCATCGCTACGCCGCACCAACCCCACCCGCTCCGGATCG
>CAZEIY010000747.1:0-693 GCA_964512375.1 uncultured Rickettsiales bacterium
CATCGACACCTACGCACCACTCCTCACCGCCGCTTTTGGCCCTGGGGCGTCTGTTCAAGACCTTCGAATCACCATCTCTGACAGGCGAGTCCGCGGTACAAATCCCGTGTTGGACACCCTCATTCGTGTGCTGGAGCTGGCGGCGGTACGGGTCACTGCATCGGCCACGCTGGACCTGCTGGCTCTCGGGCCGGTTGCACAGCGATTTGGGCTGTCCGCTGAAGACGTCGCAACCATCCGGACCTGGGTGGGCGAGTCCGGGTTTCGTTGGGGACTGAGCGGCACTGACCGGGCCGATGCAGGTCAGCCCAATGATGATCAGAACACCCTCGTCTTTGCCGCAGACCGGCTCGCACTCGGCGTGGTGATGGCAGATGAAGGCCAGGCCATCCAGCTCGGCGACACCCCTGCCCTGACCCCCTTTGATGCAGCAGAGGGTGCTGCGGTGGGCCCCATCGGACGGTTTCTGGAGTTTGTCGCCATCCTCTCGGAGGAAATTCAACGGCTCCGAACTCCCTGCGACCTTGGCACATGGGTCGACCGACTCGCTGGCAGCCCCAATTCCATCGGTACTCTCTCTCGGATGACAGCATCCGATGGTGCCTTTGCCCAGGCGACGCGACGGGCCCGCACCGTCTTCTTGGACCTGCAATCCGCCGCGGGATCTGTGAAGCGGCCCATCGGTCTCGAAGC
>CAZEIY010000747.1:703-2083 GCA_964512375.1 uncultured Rickettsiales bacterium
GCGATTCGTCACCTCCTCGCCTCGCGAAGCGCACTTCCAAATCCAAGCAGCCGGGCCCACTCAGGCGCGGTGACGGCCTGCTCATTCATGCCCATGCGTGCTGTTCCCTACCGGGTGATCTGTCTGCTGGGAATGGACGAGGGAAACTTTCCCAGAACCGGTGCCCGCCCAGGGTTCGACTGGACCAGCCTCGCCCCGAGGGTCGGCGATCCCATCCCCGCGGATGAGGACAGACTCATCTTCCTGGAGACGATCATGTCCGCCAGGGCGCACTTGGCCATCTTGTACACCGGCCGCAATGAACGAACCAACGAGGCCTGTGCTCCCTGTGTGCCAGTCAGCGAGCTGCTCGATGTCCTGGATGATCAGTTCTCGGGTGCCGATGGCCAGACCGCGCGACAGCAGTTGATCACGGAGCACCCCCTGCAAGCCTACGATGCCCGATGTTTTCGCGCAGGGGAGTTGCTGCCTGATGCACCCTGGAGCTTCGATGGCGACCTCTGCGCAGCAGCGAACCGCGTGCATCAGGACAGACACGCACCGATCTTCATTCCCGATCCCGCAGCCTTGTCCCCCTACGAAGTCCCTGACGAGATCTCTACGGACGAGTTGGCACGCTTTCTTGCCCATCCAGGCAAGACCTTGATGCGCAATCGCTTTGGCGTCGGACAGGCATGGGACGACACCCCCATCGCCAACCACCTCCCCACAGCGATGGAGTCGTTTGAGCTGGGACGAATCGGCCGAGACTTCCTCAGTCGGACCATTCAGTCGAGTGCAGAAGCCAGCGGCATTCCCGACCCAGATCCGTGGATTGCACACCTGCAAGGCCGAGGGGTCCTTCCCGCCGGTCAGACCGCACGAAGTCTGCTGGATGGTCCCCTGCAGGTCATTCAGGGGATCGCCCGGGACTGTGCAGGGATCCTCAGCAGCACCCCCAGTACAACAGACATCCGCATCCCGTTCCGCATCGGCGGACAGAACATCACACTGGCTGGACGAATCGACGGAATCTGGGACCAGAGACTCCTTCGGTTCTTCTGGGGCGGTGGTGGGACCTCCGGAAAGCGCTGGTGGCTGCCGTTGCCCTGGGTGGAGCTACTGGCCTGGGCCGCCACCCACGAGTGCGATGCACCTCAACTCTGGACGGCACACGGGGATCTTTCCGGTGGCGAGCCAAGCATCCAATACCGCTCCTACACCCCACCGGCAGACCCACACGCAACCCTCAAGTGGATGCTGCAGATGTACATCTCTGGCATGCACAGCCCACTAGCCTTGTTCCCACGGTCTTCATGTACCTTCGCATGGAACCTGCGGCCCGGCCAGAGGGGCGCCAATGCCATGCAGTCTCCTGTGTTCGCCCAACACTTCGAGGAT
>CAZEIY010000748.1:0-2082 GCA_964512375.1 uncultured Rickettsiales bacterium
CCTACCGCTTCGTGGTGTAGGATTGGTAACCCATGCGACTCATCTTCACGCTGCTGATCATGTTGTGCGCGGGCTGCAAACCTGGGGGACCTCCCCCCCCAGAAGTTCCTCCGGTGAGCGGCAGATGGTTGGGGACCTTCACACCTACCGACATGTCTATTGGCGGCTTCATGCCCATCGAGGCGCACGATGTGTCCGTGGAGCTGAACTTAAGTGTGTCAGACGGTGGAGCTCTGTCCGGGGTCGGTCAGGTCACCAACTTGCTGGGCAGTCTGGCCGCCCTCGCAATGGTCGCTGGGGGCCAGCCGGGCACTGTTGCAGGGGTCAACATAAACGGGGACATCCAGGCCAACCTGCAGATCCCCCCATTCGGCGCACCACCCGCACCCGCCACGATCATCTTGAACCTCAAGCAGAGTGGTGAGACGCTCGTGGGGACCTGCAGTGTCAACCTGGCTGGGTCGGGCTCCACTCCGGTGCCCTGCACGCTGGAGCGCTCGGCGCCGCTTTGACTGTCAGGACCGCTCTTGGTTTAGGCTCCCCGTTGGGAAACGACGGGTGCGACTGTATGAGGTTGGAGGGTATGCGCCAACCCTCACCCACTCCACGCCAGCCACAGCTCCTGGGGAAGTGGGCTGTTGAGAGCGAAGATGACTTGGATCGGACGGTCCCCATCATGGCTTTGATAGCTCAACGTTCCGCAGTAGGTGTATGGCTCGCCAGTGCCCTTAGCTGTCTTGGTGTGATAGCGCACAAATAGGTGGATTGTGCGGCCGTCGGCATGCTGGTTGATGATGCGCTTACCCTTGGCGCCCTCTGGACCTGTGGTCGCCTGACTCTCCCACTGCAGCGCGTTAGGTGAGAGGAAGCGGTCAGCATAGTTGTGCTCAATAGGCGTCCCCGGCGGCTTGCGCAGATTCACCATGAGCACCGTGTGATGTTGATCACCAACGTCGAGATCGCGGTGACCCACCCGCCACGATGGATTGTTCTGATGCCCAAAGAGCCCGGCGATCGCGTCACGGTCATAAAAGCCCCAAAGGACCGGTCCCGAACGTTCTTCGACAACCTCCAACACTCGCGCGACGGGACGTAGCGTCTGACCATGATCCACGGGGCGATCAGCGACCTCGGGATTGAGCGAGCGCAAAAACCACTTGCCATCGATGCGAACCGGCACTTTCAACATCGCAACCCTTCCCGCCGCTGTTCCCCCTGTCAGCAGGTAGGGCTTCCCATCAAGCTCAAACTCCTGGGACACCGTTTCCCACACGCAAAGCACGAGTGCGCCATCCGAAATCGGCTGGCTACCCCCATTCATTGAATCGCCTGACGCACGCACAACGAAGTGGCGCTGTGGATCGAGAGTCACACTGCTCTTCACCGTGAGCCATGTATGAACCTCGCTGTCCTCGAACTGTTCGTGAGGGCAGCCACAGGCGACATCGAGGTCCTCAAAGAAGGGCAGCCGCCCAAGGGGAATCACCGGGGCCGCCTCAGCCATCTCCTCTTGAGGACGCAGTCGCCACCTGTTGCCTGGCAAACACTGCAGCTCGGCTCGGTGCCTCGTGCCGGGCAGGCCTGCGCTGGGTCCGAACCAGCGACGCATTAGCTGCGGAAGTAGGTTGGCACCGCTGCTCTCGGCTCGGACCACGTTCACCGCGATCTTCCTAAACAAGAATTGGTACGACGTACCGTCGACATCGACCTCAACCTCTCCTTCCGGGATGTCCGGCCGTCGGTTGCGATCAAAACGTAGGATCGGATTCCCGCTGGCATGGCTGACCTTCAGCTCGACTGGCGCGACAAACTGCACCACATTGGCAGCCCGACAGTGGCGGTCTTTGTATTCACGGAGCCTTAGGTCGACCAGCTCAGCCGTCATCTCGGCGAAGAGGTCCTCGTCCCCTGGCTCAACCTGCAGCTGCGATACGAACTGGTCGCCCTCCAGAGCGAACCATCGTCGCGAGAAGCCCTTGGCCTTGTGGAAGATCTCCAGCGGCATCGTGCGCCAGCGACTCACGAAGTCATCCAGCTCACCGCCAGCATCTTGGTGCTCCTTCAGCTCTGCTCGAAGCACAG
>CAZEIY010000749.1:0-2070 GCA_964512375.1 uncultured Rickettsiales bacterium
CAGAGCAAAGTGCATGCACTTCTCTATTGCGAGACTTCTTTATTGCGAGGATTAGGTGTAACGTTATGCGGACCCTTCAAGTTGCCGCATCCGACGACCCACATTTTTTCCGAAGTTAGTTTGGCTGTCGCCGACGGTGCCATCGTGTTCACCGGAGAGCGCGCCGCCACGACGTGCTCGAGAAGAAGTCGCAGCTTCCCCAGCGACCGACGCAACCAACCGTGATCGTGCAGCCCGCGTAGCGCCTCCTGCCCCGACAGGGGCTTCAACGAACAGCCCTCCCTTGGTTGAACGGAAGGCCGCTGCGCCAAGAGGCGATGCCGCTGCATCGGGGAGTGGTACAGCGACTGCCCCTAGCCCGCCCGAACCGGCCAGGGCTGATGTGCCGAGCAACAACCTCAGCGTCGCCAAGGCAGCGCTGGCAACCAAGATCGAGAATCGCCAGCCTGTGGGTATCTCGGACAGCTTTGCGGAGGGCACGAGGGTCTATCTCTTCAACACGATTCTCAACCCCGGGGGGAAGGGCATCCTCGTCCACCACAAGTGGTACCGAGGTGACGAGCGAGTCACTTCGGTCAAGCTGAGCATCAAGGCCGCGCGGTGGCGCACATGGTCGGTGATCCCGGTCTACGGCAAGGGCCCCTGGCGCGTAGACATTGTTGAACCCTCTGGCCGGGTCATTCACACCGAAAAGTTCACCGTCAACTGATCCCAGGCTGCTAGCCCCACCTCTTCGACAAGAGGCCGAGAAGACGCAGAGTCAGTGCGATGCGCTTGCCCAGCGGCGCAACCAGCGACTGAACCACGGTCTTGACCATAGCGAGCGCTGTCGCATTAAGCGGATACCACCAGATCTCTTTGACCTTGCTCTTATCGACCACCACAAGCTGCGGCCTGGCAAGGAACTTCATCGCCAACTCCGAGCCAGTGACTCCGTAGCCGCTGTCGCCAGTGCCCACCCACGGAGAGTTCGGCACCGAACCCATGAAGCTGTGATTGTTGACCATGGCCATCCCCACGTCGCAGCTGCGAGCTAGAGCCTCGGCACGACCGGTATCTCTCCCCCACACCGAAGCGCTGAGGCCGAACGGGGAGGAATTGCACGCAGCGACCGCATCGTAGACCGAGTGCACCCTGCGCACGGGTAATAGCGGCCCGAAGGTCTCCTCATTCCAGACCAGCGCATCGCTCGGCGCATCTACCAGGATGGTGGGTTCTATGACCCAGCCCTCACCAGTGCTCTTGCCGCCGCATAGGGTCTTCGCTCCTCGGGCCAGCGCATCGCTAAGCTGCCGGTGCACCAGGTCAAACTGCTGTTGGTTGCACAGAGGGCCCACCTCAATGGTGTCGACCTCACCCGAGATACGCAGAGAGCGGGCCTCAGTGACGAGCTTCTCCATGAACTCGTCGTAGATCACATCCTCGACATAGAGTCGTTCGATGGCAGCACAGTTCTGTCCACTGTTGTGAAAAGCTCCCCAGGCAATCCCCGCGGCCGCTCGATCCAGATCCGCGTCTGCACAGACGATTGCGGCGTCCTTTCCGCCGAGTTCGAGGGACACGGGCACCAGATTACTGGCAGCCGCAGCAGCGACCTTCCGTCCCGTAGCGACCGAACCTGTGAAGACAATTGCGTCCAACTCTGGAGAGGACGCGAGCGCTGAGCCGAGCTCACCAGTCCCTACCAACACCTGGAGGAGACCATCTGGAATCAGTCCAGCGAAGAGCTCGGCGATCTCGCGAGCGCAGAGCAAGGAGTGCTCCGATGGCTTGAACAACACGCCATTGCCTGCAACCAGGGCGGGAACGATGGTGCGCATAGGCAGGGCGAGGGGGTAGTTCCACGGAGTGATGAGCCCGACAAGGCCGCGAGGCACCCACTCAACGCGCGCGTTCTTCCCTGGATAGCTGAGTGGGTCCAACGAGACCCCTTTCGAACGCAGCCAGCGAGGGTCGAACTTCCTGTGCGTCCGCAGCACCTCAGCGACGCCGAGCACCTCGGAGAAATACGCCTCAGTGGTGGACTTACCGTGATCCTGACGGACCACATCGGCGAGGTGGTCAGCTCGA
>CAZEIY010000750.1:0-2068 GCA_964512375.1 uncultured Rickettsiales bacterium
CGGTCGTTCTGCTGACCGCAATCTTGACCCTGTGGAGTACAGATCCTCGCTGGGGTCTGACCTTCGGTTGGCTGGCTGTGTGGGGTTGGGCCGGAATTGCCATGCACGGCATGCTTACGCGAATCGTTCCCTTCTTGGTCTGGTTCCACCGGTTCTCCCATCAAATAGGGAAGCAAGAGGTGCCATCGGTGCGAAAGCTCTACCCTGCCAACTACGCGCGACGGGAGCTCTGGATCCATGGGGCAAGCGTGGCTGTGGGAGCCTGCGCGATCTGGATCCAGGCCCCTTACCTGGTGACACTTGTCGGCGTCTTGTTGCTGCTGACGGGTGCGTCAATGCTGTACTCCATGGTGCGGATTCTTCGATGGCGAGTCTCTTGATGGCTTGCGGCTTCTCATGAACCGGAGGGAATGCAGAGAACATGTGCTCGACTACTTGCCGATTATGCGTCCGAAGCGGCCGAAGATATCGACGAGCTCCTGCAGCTTCTCTCGACGTCTGGCCTCGTCGCCTGCAAGCAAGGCGTTGGACACGCAGGTGTTCAGATGCGCGCTCAGAATCCCCTGGGCCGCCTTGGCCAGCGCACCCTGTACGGCCAAGAACTGGTGGAGCACATCTACGCAGTAGGTCTCAGACTCCACCATGCGCCTGATGCCCGCCACCTGGCCCTCGATGCGCTTCATTCGGGCGACCATCTTCTCCTTATCATTGCCTGTCAACATGCTTTTCTCCTCTTCCCGGGCATTGGGATCGATAGGCATACTCAGGTGGAGTATGGCACTGGCTGTGGTGGTTGACATCCACAATGGACGACCATACCCTGTGGGGGTATGGGTATAAGTGATGGCGTTCCGAAATTTACGAATAGCGATGCGTGCCCTGGCTCTGGTGATGGCTTGTGCTGTAGCTGTTCCGGCCATTGGAATGGGGCAGCTGCTCTATTTCTGTACGATGAGCGGGGATGTAGGGCCCCATTGTGGCTGTCATCACGACGCTCACGCTGACACCATCGATGGCCCCTCGCTGACTACAGCACCATGCTGCGAGCTCGTTGGCGCTGAAGAGCTGGTTCCACCTATCCGGGTGGAAGTGATCGCACCTGAGCTTGAGACCCCGCAGTTTGTCGCCTTGCCCCTCCAGTCGGGCCGCCACATACCGGTGCGTGCTCCCACGCGTCTCGCCTTGCCCCACGGACCCAGGGGGCCTCCACCTGATACGGGTCCACCCATCTTCATCAAGCACTGCTCCTACCTGATTTGAGCCCTGCACGGCTTCGATTCTCGAGGGTCGGGCACCGGTGTGTCCGGCGCCTCCTGGAGGCTGGGCTCGCCTGCCCGCCTCGATCTCGAACTGATGTGCAGGAGCAGGAGTATGCATCTCAAATCATCGTGGCGCGCTGCCTTACAGCGACGCCTTTTCATGGCGGCGTTCTTGCCGTCCCTTGGCGGCTGCATTCCGGCTTCCCAGGTCGCACATTTCAATTCTCTGAGTCTGGACAGCGCGCGTACCCATGCGGATGTGTCCAGTCCAGACCTGGATCCCTTTCCGAGTGATGCCACCCTCTCCCGAGAGGTCCTCATCGAGGAGGTCTTGCTCCGCAATCCCAGTGTGGAGTCTGCGAGGCTGGCCTGGCGCGAAGCGCTGGCTCACTATCCGCAAGCGACGGCGTATGCAGACCCTGAGCTGAGCTACGAGGCCGCACCAGGGACCATGGGCTCGCAGCACGGCTATGGCCAGGTTGTGCGCTTGAGCCAGCGTCTCGAGTGGCCTGGCAAGCAGGCGCTTCGGGGTGCCGTGGCACTGGCCGAGGCAGAGGCTCGAAGTGCCGGCCTGGATGGGGTCCGGCTGCACCTCCGCACGGCAGCTTCGATTGTCTATGATGACTACTTCGCCGTGCGGCGGGCGCTGGAGATCAATCGGGAGCATCTCGCGCTCGTGACGCGCCTTCAGAAGAGCGCAGAGGCACAGTACGGCGCTGGACGAGGCTCTCAGCAGGACCCGATCCAGGCCGACATGGAGCTTGCCTTGCTCGAGCGAGAGCGCCTCGCACTCGTAGCCCGTGGGCAGG
>CAZEIY010000751.1:0-2065 GCA_964512375.1 uncultured Rickettsiales bacterium
GGCGGTAGCGCAGGCACTGAGGCTGAGGGCAAAGGCGGCCACCAGCAGCAGCTCAAGGGACTTTGGAAGCATCTTGTCACTCTCCTCGGACGTCCTGACGTTGGAATCAACGCGGATCGCCCATCAACTGGGCAAAGGGTAGTGCTGTTCTGGGTGCGGGGTCAATGCCAGGGGGCTGCATCGGTGGGTGGATTTATGCGGACGCAGTGATACCATCCGCGCCCCCTGGTCAACGTGAAGGAGACGCGATCATGAGCGACAACGGCCACGACAATGTCGATTCACCGGAAGTCCATCTCGATGCCCTTGCGCCCAAGATGATGGCGGCGATGGACTTGCGCAGGGACGGCAAAGACGAGGAGGCCGCAGAGGTCCTGAGAGCGATCTTGAGCAGCGAACCCCGTCTTGCTGAGGCCCGACTCGAGCTGTGTCACATCGCGGCAACCAGAGGCGACTGGGAAGAGGCTGAAGAGCAAGGTCGCCTCGCTATCGAAACGCTGCGAAGTGGCGGGCAGTGGACTCTGGACCTCGAGGCGGATGAGCTCTTGTCCTTCGCGCTCAACCTCCTGGGTGAGGTGATTGTGCGCTGTCTGGAAGAGGGTGACCTGTTGATGGACGATCGTCCCGCCTTCGTTGCTCGCTGGAATGAGGCGTCGGGCTTCTTCCGTGAGTCACTCGAGCGCGACAACAGCAACAAAGATGCACGCACCAACTGCATCCATCATCGGCCCATGGCTGAAGATCAGGACTCTTCGGACTCACCCTCGGTCGGGACGTCGACCGGTTCCACAACCGAATAGCTCGCATCGATAGTACGGGGGCCGGTTTGACGGATGTCGGTCTGCTTCTTGCCCTCGTCTGCGCTCAACTGAGGTTCTCCATAGGCCGCGCTCTGTGCTGAGCGAGCCCCGGCAGAAGGCCGGGCTGCCGGACCTGGCCGGACGCCACCAACCCGCACGCTCCACGAGCCGGCTTGCCCTTCAGTCGCCTTGATCTCCTGGAGGCGTTGCTTGAACCAGCGCTTGACCAGTACTGCAAGAAGGTGTCGTGACACGGGCGCAAGACAGGCAAGACCAAAAAAGTCTGTCAGGAAGCCAGGCGTCAGCAGCAAGGTGCCGCCTACAAGAACCAACACTCCCCCCGCAAGCTCATCAGTGGGCAGTCGGCCCGCCTCGAGGCTCACCCGGATCTCCGTCAATACGCGCACACCTTGAGAGCGCGCCAGCGACGCACCGGCGATGCCCGTGGCAATGACGATTGCGAAGGTTGCCAGAGGACCGATAACCGCACCTATCCGGACGAAGAGGGCGATCTCAACAGCGGGTATAAAGGTGAAGGCGAGCAGCAGGTAGAAGAACAAGGTACTCAGGCCTCGCTCTCGGCCAGGGCTTCCTTTGCGGACTCCCAACGTCGCTCGAGCTCTTCGAGAGTCATCGTGGTGATGTCGTTCCCTTCTTCGAAGATACGAGTCTCGAGGTGTACGAAGCGACCTGTAAAGCGATCGTTTGCAGCGCGAAGGGCATCCTCGGGTTCAATACCCAGATGGCGTCCGAGGTTGGCCAGAGACATGAGCAGGTCCCCCAGTTCGTGCTTCATTTCGCGGCGCTTGCCCCCTGCCATTGCCTCTTGCAGTTCGCCCAATTCTTCGCGGACTTTGGCAAGGACTTGCTCGCCATTCTTCCAATCAAATCCAACGGTTGCAGCCTTCTCGGCAAGGCGCAGTGAGCGCAGCAGTGAGGGCATTGCCCTGGGAACTCCAGCGAGAACCGAGTCAAAGCCGTCTCCGGCCTGAGCCCGCGCGGCGCGTTCCTTTGCCTTGATCTTCTCCCAGGAGGCGTGGGCTTCGGCTGGAGAATTGACCTGTATTTCTCCGAAGACATGAGGATGACGGCGGAACATCTTGTCGTTGATACCTCTGCAGACATCATAGATGTCGAACTGGTCCTCCTCGGCCCGGATCTGTGACTGGAACACGACTTGGAGGAGCAAGTCGCCCAGCTCCTCGCGATGTTTGGCTGGACTGCCGTCGTCAATGGCGTCAAGGACCTCATAGAGTTCCTCGACA
>CAZEIY010000752.1:0-2065 GCA_964512375.1 uncultured Rickettsiales bacterium
TCGACGGCACCATCGGCGGCGGCGCCATCGAACAGGCCACGATCCAGCAGGCGCTCAACGTGCTGGAATCTGGCGACACCCGGCTCTTCCAGGCCCACCTATCACGAGATCTTGCCATGTGCTGTGGCGGCCGAATGGAAATCCTCATCGAACCCATCGGCAACAGTCCATGGCTCATCCTTTTTGGTGGCGGCCACGTCGGCAGAACGCTGTGCGAGGTGGCTCACCAGGCAGGTTTTCGCGTCCACCTCGTCGACGAGCGCGAGGAACACTGCAACAGCGAAGTGCACGCTACCGCCACCTCGTTTACCTGCGCTGTAGCCACTGATGTACTGGACGACCTGCCCTGGGGCCCCGACATCTACGCGGTCATCGTCACCCACTCCCACCGCCTCGACGAGGAACTGCTCGCCCGGTGCGTGGACCGCCAATACCGTTACCTGGGCATGATCGGAAGCCGCGCGAAGGTGCGACGTTTCCTGGGCAGGTATCGCAAGCGGGGCATCCAGGGAGAGCAGTTTGCGCAGGTCCACGCCCCCATCGGACTGGACATCGGAGCGCTCGAGCCCGGTGAAATTGCGGTCAGCATCGTCGCAGAGATGGTCGCGGTCCGGCGTGGTGCCGACTCCTGCAGGCAAAGCAGCTTGAGCCTGTGCGCCGAGCAGGACTCGGAGTCCAACTCGGACTCAGACTGAGCCGAACGGCTCCTCTTCGAAGTGCTGAGTCTCGAAGCGATACAGGTCCGCCTGCAGGGGCACCGCGTCGCACGGCAGACCCGCCTTCATGCAGGTGTGTTCGACAAACTGCTGTACCGTCCATCGCTGGGCGACGGCCACCTCCGGTAGCAGCAGCCCGCGTCCCGTCTTGCCAGCTACGACCAGGCCATCCCGTCCAAGCAGCACCTCATCCACCCCGCACGGAACCAGCACACCCAGTACTGAGACCTCGAATTCCAGACCCTCGATCTCATGCTCCTCGACCGCAGAAAAACGCGGATCCCGACTGCCTGCGGCCACCGCCATGGCAGCAACGGTTTCATGCAGTGGCACCGCGGCATCGGTCTGACCAATGCAACCGCGCAGTCGACCGGCAAGACGAAGTGTCACAAAGGCCCCGGCACGGCGCGCCAGGAGGTGATCGACAGGATAGGAGACAAGCTCTGTTCCCTCGCCCAGCACGTGCCTTCTAAGCGCACTCCTGGCCAGCGCGAGAAGCTCGTGACCCTGAGCAGGGCTCAGGTCGCTCAATGGGAATGCCCTGGGGGCTCAGGTCGCGAAGAACAGCACGCGGGTCTCACCAACCTGCACCTGCTCGCCACCGTTGAGACGCTGTCGAGTCACCAACTTGCCATTTACCAGCGTGCCGTTGCTCGACTTGTTGTCCTCGACCACGAACTCGTCCCCACGACGGAAAATCCGGCAGTGATAGCGAGAGATCTTGCCGTCATTCTTGATCTGCACGTCGTTGTTCCGTCCCCGGCCGAGACTCATCACCTCGCCGTTGAAGGGATAGACGACCGGTTCCGAGCCGGGGCTGGTGACGACCAGGCGCGTGCCGTCCCCAGGAGGAGCCTCGATGTCATCCTCAGCGGCCGCGGGCAACTGCAGGTCCGACTGAGCATCCACCATGCCGGTAGCGAGAGAGTCCTGGGCTCCATCAGCCGGTGCATCTTGAGCTTCGACATCTTCAGCTACAACCTCCGGCTCTGCACTCTCGGCTGCCGGCGAAGCTCCGGGCAGGTCCACGTCCCAGATCTCTTCAGCTTCACCGCCCGGCGAAGCATCGACATCGAGTCCAGCCAGATCGTCTTCGGCCAGCGACTCCGGTGCTCCCGTGAGGCCAAAGTCAAAGTCATCGCCCACCAGCGAGGACGCTGGATCCATCTCGTCGGCGTTGCCATGCCCTTCGTCGACCTCGACCTCAGCATCCGGCGCGGGGTCAGCGGCCAGTTCCAGATCAGCGGCCAGTTCCGGATCAGCCGACGGCGCGGGGTCATCGGGCGCGAGGTCAACGGGCTCGGGGTCAGCGGGCTCGGGGTCAGCGGGCTCGGGGTCAGCGGGCTCGG
>CAZEIY010000753.1:0-2061 GCA_964512375.1 uncultured Rickettsiales bacterium
GGACTCCTTTTGCTTGCGACCTTTAGCATTACCGCCTACGTCGCCCACCTAGAGGTGGTCGTCCTCGACTCCTGGGGCTACTACTTCGCGGGCCAAGAACCCGGCGAGGCCAGCCCGAGCGCGTGGCTCCAGCACTACCTCCACACCTATAAGAACGGGAATCCTCGGCTGGGCATGCTGGTCATCCGGCCACTCTTCGTGCCCGGGCCTCTCCCCGAGATTCTATGCGGCCTTCACCTCGTCCTCCTCGAGGTGGTGGTGCTGTGCCTCGCGTTGGGACGGTGGCCCGACCCGCGTCAGAAGAATGACCTCTTGGTGCTTCTGGGCGTCGGCGTCTTCCTGTGGGCGGGGATCCCCAATTTTGGGGTGAGCTTCTTTTACCGACCGGTCTTGTCGAACTACGTCTTCGGAGCACTCCTCACTCTGGCCATGTTCGTGCCCCTTCGAATCCACCTGGGACGACTGGGCTCTGCCTGGCGGCAGTTCAGTGCCCCCTCAGTCTTATGCCTGTTGACCGTGCCAGCCCTCGCCTTCCTGGCGGGGCTGTGCAACGAACACACCGGGCCCACCGTCATCCTCTTCTTCGCCTCGGCCGCAGTGTGGAGCGTCTGGCGAACCCGAGCCTTCCCTCCCCTCTGGATTCCTGCGACCTGGGCTGCATACGTCTGGGGCTACTACCTCCTGTACACGGCTCCAGGTCAGTACAAGCGCTACGACGGACTGGCGGAAGAACAGACGGTCAAAGAGCGGATTCTGGACCGGGAGCCGGTCTGGGTCGAAAACCTCGACCTCGTCCTGGCCCCCCTGAAGGCCTATGGCTGGGTCATGCTCGCAGCGCTCGTCTGCTGCCTCCTCATTGTCTACCGAGCCGGCAGCTCTCCGGATCGATCGGGCTGGCGTCCGCCGACAGGGGCTCGGCTGGTAGAGGTCTTGCTGTGGATCTTGGGAGGGCTGAGCGTGTTCGTCGTCTTGCTGGCGTCGCCCAAGGTAGGGACTCGCCTGTTGCTCTTCTCGGGGCTCTGCTTCGCGGTGGCAACGAGCATCCTCTGGGACACGCTCAAGCCCGCAAGCTTGCCGGGTCCGCTTCGGGTCGTACTCGTCTTCTGCCTTCTCCTGGTCCTCGGTACCTGTTGGAGAATGACGACCGTCATCTACGAGGACTCCCACGCTGCCTTCGAAGACCGAGTCCAGCGAATGAAGGCCAATCCAGGCATCCGCCTGTGGGTGCGACGCTACGAACACGCCAAGGGAGAGTTGTTCTTTGGGGAGGACTTCCTTGCGAAACGAATCCGGGACAGGGTGGCCAAGCACTACGGACTCACGGGGATCCGACTGGAGAGGTCGCAAGACATGCGCGCCCGGCAGGCCGCGGCACTCGAAGAGAAGAAGGCGGAAAAAGAGAAATGACGGATAGCTGTCTGTTGTGTGGAGCCCAAGACGCCCTCGGCCCCGTCTACCGAATCGGCGAGTACGAGATCGTGCGGTGTGCGCAGTGCGCTCTTACCCAACTCGGAGCCCGGCCGGAAGCAGAAGATGTACGGGCCCTGTACGAGCAGGGCTACTTCCACGGCGATGAGGGCGGTGTGGGGTACGAGAACTACGCAGCCCAGGAGGAGGAATACCTCCGTACCTTCCGGGAGGACATCAAGGCGATCCAACGCTGGGTGACGGGCGGAACCGTACTCGATGTCGGATGCGGGTTTGGCTTCTTCCTCCAGGCTGCGCAGGAGGCGGGTTTTGAGGCCTATGGGGTGGACTTGAGCCCCGACGCGGTGGCCAAGGCGGCCGAGCGCTGCCCAGAACGCGTCTTTCAGGGGGTAGTCGACGAGGTCGACGAGCTGCGGGGCAAGACCTTCGATGTGGTGTTTTCCTCCCATGTCGTCGAGCACATCGTCGACGTACGGCCCTTCGTTCAGGACCTCGCGAGTCGGCTCGCTCCCGGCGGCATCCTCGTCCTGGTGACGCCCAACATCGAGAGCCTGCTTGCTCGGGTCTCCGGTCCCCGCTGGGTCTCCTTCAAGCTGCCCGAGCACGTTGCCTACTACTGCCCCTCCACGATGG
>CAZEIY010000754.1:0-2060 GCA_964512375.1 uncultured Rickettsiales bacterium
CGTCACGGCCCAGATGTTGGTGAGGAGCGTGTTATGGACGCAGAGGACCGCCCCGGCGTCAGCCAAGCGCGGCTCAGAGAGTTCCTCTTCGTTGAGCACGTGGCTATCGGAGACCAGCTCAACCGCCTGTGCACCAGCCTGGCGCAGCCCGCGAGCAATCGCAGGGGCCAACACCGGACCGCCTGTGATCAGCCAGGTCCGTGCTTCGGAGCGCAGTGTACCTAGCTGACGGGCCACCCATGGAGCCGACAACCCCTGGATTGTGACCGTGGCCGCGATCACCGCATAGGTGAACGTCTCGAGATAATGGGCATTTGCGTGCTCCTCGAGGCGTATTGCAAACAATGAGGCCATGGCGCCCGCCACGATTCCCCGGGGACCGATCCACGACATGAACAACCTCTCGCGCACATGAAAGCCCTGACCCCTTGTGGCGAGGGCCACCACGGTCGGACGCAACACGAGCATCACCACGAGGACTCCAAACAGAAGCCGGGGATCTGCGAATCGGTTGAGCTCCAGCTTGGCGGCAAGTAGAACGAAGAGCACGCCGATCCCCAGCTCGGTAAGCTGCAGCTTGAAGCGTTTGACATGGTTCAGCATCGGTGGCTTGCGCAGTCCAACGACCAGGCCCGCGACCACAACGGCCAGGATACCCGACTCGCTCAACGCCGCGTGCGCCACCCCAAAGGTGCCGAGTGCGCACGCAAGCACGAATATGTTGACGTGGGATTCGGTAACCCAGCGACGCTTGAGGACTGCGGCCACGCTCAGGCCGCTCAACGCTCCGATGGTGACCCCGATGAGCAGACGCACCCCAAAACGCCCCAGCGCCGCAAACACTGAGTTCTCTTCTCCCGGGATGAGCCACTCGTAGCAAAGGACGGCTACGAAGACGCCGATCGGATCGATCAACACCCCCTCCCAGTACAGGACCTGGTGGAGGCGCTCTTTGATGCGCAAGTGTCGTAGAAGCGGTGAGATCACGGTTGGGCCAGTCACGATCACCAGGCTCCCACCCAGCAGGGCCATTCCAAGCTGCAGATCGAACAGGAGCCAAAGCGTCCCGGCAGCACCGAGCCAGGTAATGAGTGGGCCCAGTGTCAGCAGCCGCTTGATGGTGACCGGTGCTCGGCGGTACCCGTTGATGTCGAGGGTCAGCCCACCCTCGAAGAGGATCACTGCAACGCCCAGAGCGATGAGCGTTTCCAGCCCACCATGGAGCGCCTCCGGCTGCACGACGCCCAATACCTCAGGGCCGAACACGATGCCGCCAATCAGCAACAAAACGATGGATGGTACGTGGAGCCTGTGTGCCGTGATGTTCAGCACCACTCCGACCAGAACCGCAATACTCAACGTAAGGGTTGCGTCACTCACGCTTCACATCTCACCTGCCTTGAGTCCTTCTCCGGCAGAGCCTTGGCCCTGCGCACCGAAATCCGCCATTGTTGCTCGAAGCTATCCATTGCAGCAGAGCCGGTACTCGCGGTCAACAGCCACCACTTGTAGGCAGACGACATTCGAGCAAGGCCGTCGAGCCACTTGTCTGGGTCAGGATGGGAGCGAGACATCCCACTCCACATGCCGAACAGTTGTCATTGTCCCGGACCGCCGAATGGTCCCGGCCCAGGGGCACTCTTCGTTCGCCTGGGTCATACCCACCCCTGGTCTTTCCGCGAGGTCATGCCGAATCACTTCGGAGCATGTGCCCGTGGGAGCCGGCACACTCCGCTACGGAAGCAAGTCTCCGTTGTGAGTGACGTTCTGGCCAGTCGCCGTGCCGGTTACAGTCGTATAGGCCTCGAGCAAGACGCCACCCGCCGACGACACCACCTCGAGCGTCACGTCGATGTCGCTCAAGATCTGACTGTTGAAGTCGTAGTGGCCGCCCTGCGTGAGGTCATAGTCACCGATGTGCAGGTCTATCTCGAAGGTCGAGTTGGTGACCCGGTCGAGTTGCACCACCCGGTTTAAAATGATCGAATCCGCGGGGAAAGTCGGGTCATGTGACGCATCGACGCTCAGTGAGGACACGCTGACGTCGCCCAGGTGAGTCA
>CAZEIY010000755.1:0-801 GCA_964512375.1 uncultured Rickettsiales bacterium
AAAGTCATCATCACCCGCGGTGTCGTCGTCGTCTCCGGCATCGCAGGCAGGAAGGACAAAGAACCAACCCAGGGCCAACAGGGACAACAGCCTCCTTGAGTTCATGACGACCTCCGCCCAATGAGTGGGGAAATGCGGAGTATCAGCATGAGCCGAGCCTCGCCCTAGCCAAGCCTCGCCCTAGCGCGCCCAGACTCTAAAGAGCGAGTGGGAGGCGCTTGCAGTTGAGCCGGTGTCGTCACATTCCCAGCGGTCTCCGTTCCCGCGGATTCCCCAGTGCGCCCGCGGATTTCCGATGCCCGAGTTCGAATAGAAGGGGAAGTTGACCATCGCTCCATTCCCCTGGTTCGAGTAGTAGCTGTTCTCTCCGTTGGTGTGCAGAGGAAGAGTCGAGTTATTCCGCAGGGCGAGGCTGGTGGTCAGCGAGGAATTGTAGACTCCCGCGGCATCGCCACTGCCCGTCTTGGCGTAAGCGAGGACCCCACCACTGGACGTCTTGAAGTGAATCACTCGGCTGTGACCACTGCTCTTGCAGTAGAAGATCAGCTCCGATGGGTTGAGCGACGCCATCATCGCGTTCGACGCGTGGCCCCAAAATGGGCTTGTGCTCTCATCACCCCCTAGCGTATCGCTTCCCTTTAGAGGGAAATCGCTGCTGCGCACGTCGAGCACTGGATTACTCCCACCCTGGTGAAGGTAGCTGAGCACGAGCGTCCAACCTCCGGACTCCGTTGTCATGTCGCAGCTGGCCTCGAAGGCACCCAGAGCACCAGGATCGAGCCAGTACAGCTCGGCACTCGT
>CAZEIY010000755.1:811-2060 GCA_964512375.1 uncultured Rickettsiales bacterium
GCAAAGCCTGCATCTTGAAGCGCCTTGCACGAGCTGGCGGCACAAGCCGCCGCGACCCCGGTTCCGGCCTGCCCATGTCCGGTAACGCCGTCATCGCAGTCCTCGTCACCCGTTCCAAAGGCTCCGTCGGGACCACAGGTGGTGAGACCATCGCCATCAACATCGAAATCCTCATCTGTCTCACCGTCACAGTCTTCGTCCGTTCCATCACAGGCCTCAGTGGCTCCGGGGAAGTAGTCCGACTCACCATCATCGCAGTCATCATCCGTGGTGCCCGTGACACCGTCGGCACCGCACGTCGTCACATTGTCGCCGTCGACATCGAAGCCTTCGTCGACTGCCCCATCACAGTCGTTATCTGCTGCATCACAGACCTCTGGGTTGTCCGGAAAATTGTCAGCATCGGTGTCATCGCAGTCATCGTCGGTGTTACCCGCAATTCCGTCGGCCCCACAGGGAGTGACCGTGTCTCCATCACCATCCAAGCCATTGTCAGCGACCTGATCACAGTCCTGATCAAGGATGTCGCAGATCTCCGGGTTGCCCGGGAAGAGGCCCGGATCGATATCATCGCAATCATCGTCGCTATTGCCGGCGATGCCATCGACTCCGCAGGTCGTCACACCGTCGCTGTCAGCATCAAAGGTCTCGTCGATCAGGTTGTTGCAGTTCTCGTCGAAGCCGTCGCACGTCTCCGTGTTGCCGGGGTGGTTATCGACATCGCTGTCGTTGCAGTCGAGACCGTTCATCACAGAGTTGGCGATGGGGCTACAGGAAGTGGTGCCAGTGAGCGGGTCCCCGTAGCCATCTAAGTCGTTGTCGGTATACGAGGTGGTGGCATCCACCGCGTTCTCATCAATGGCATTGTCGCAGTCGTTATCGAGGCTATCGCACAGCTCGATGCCACCCGGATGTGCGGAAGCCGCCGTATCGTTGCAATCATCATCGTTGGCGCTGCTGCCAGGAGGCAGGAAGCAGGCGCTGATCGGCGCGGCTGCATCTCCATAGCCGTCACCATCAGCATCACCGTAAAACGTAATCGTGACCCCTTCGTCGATGCCGCCTGCGCAGTTGTTGTCGGCGCCATCGCAGACCTCTGCATTACCGGGATACGAGCTGGCGTCGAGGTCGTCACAGTCGTTGGAGTTGTCCACAAAACCGATGGGCTGCGCGCAGGCGATGTCGGTCCAGTCGAGACGCCCGTACCCGTCGCCATCAGCGTCCAGATACCAAGTGCTCTCGCCGATGG
>CAZEIY010000756.1:0-2055 GCA_964512375.1 uncultured Rickettsiales bacterium
CGCTTGCGGCCCACCTCGGGCACCAGCAGTGCCTCCACCTGAGCCCGCTTCTGGGCAGCGCTCTCAGGCCCCGGCACAGTCTCAGGCTCGACCACAGAGAGAGCGACTCGATACGCATCAAGCAGGAGTGTCTGGCGCCAGGAAGTAAAGCTGCTCGGATTCGTAGCCCTGGCATCAGCCCAGCTCAGCGCCAGGAGGTCATCGAGGTGCTGACGACTGGGGATCACTGCAGCCAGATCGCTGCGGGTTCGGGGATCGAGAAGATCTCTGAAGTAGGCCGTGTTGCTTAGCGTCAGATGGTGACGCACCAGCCAGGCAACCCGCTCGGCAGACTCGGTGTCCATACCCATGCGCGAGAGCAAAGCAGTGACCACCTCAGCCCCCACCCTGCTGTGGGCGGTACCGTGAGCCTTGGCTATGTCATGGAAGAGCCCAGCCAGCAACAGCGGCGCGCGCCGGTCCCGGGACATCCACGCCAGATGTACCTCGGGATGCTGCGTGGCCACGGCGCTGCCAGACAGCGCCTCGAGTTCGCGAACCGTGTACAGCAGATGCACATCGACCGTGTAGAGATGCAGGCGATTGTGCTGCGCCTGGCAGAAACACGCAGCCCAGTCAGGAATGTACCGACCCAGGAAGCCGCTGCGATGCATGGCGACCAGCGCGCGAAACACGTCCTGACCCTCGAGCATGGCCAGGAAACGCGCGCTGACATCGGGGTCCTCGCGAAAGCGCTTGTGAATCCGACCGAGCGCACCGCGCACGTGCTCAAGAGTGTCATGGTGCAGACGCGCGCCCTCTTCCTGTACGAACTCGAACAAGGACATGATCGAGCTTGGATCACGCGTCAGCGCCCCTGGGTCCTCGCAGCGAACCGAGCCCTTCTGCAGCAAGAACAACCCATCATCTGAGCGTTTCTGCCGGTCCCAACCTGAACGAACTACCGGAGCCGAAGGGCCAAGCTGCAGTGCCGCCGAGGGCTGCTCCGCTGCATCCTCTTCGTCCCAATAGAAGCTGAGCATTCTCGCCACATACAGTCCGCACAGGTGAGCCATCGCGTAAGCGTGACGGTAGTACTCGCCCATGAAGCGCTCCACCGCCAACAGTCCACCGCCGGCCTTGAAGCCGAGAGCGCGAGCGACAGGCTCCTGAGACTCGAAGATCAACCGATCCTGACGCCGACCGTGAAGCACGTGCAGCTGCAGGCGTACCCGCAGTAGGAACTCATGGGCATCGCTCAGCTCTCGGTAGTGCTGCGGCTCGACCAACCCACCGAGCAGCATGTCGTAATCGCCCCGCGCGCCATGGCGCAGACGCGCGATCCAACACAGCCAGTGAAAGTCACGCAGGCCGCCCTTGCCCTCTTTGACGTGGGGCTCGAGCAGGAAGACCGACTGACCGTACCGGGAGAATCGAGCCAGGTTGGCCGGCCGCACCCCCTCGAGAAGATCCTCGCGCCAGCGCTCGAGGTGCTCGTCGACAGCATCCAGAAGTTCCTGAAACAGGCCTCGATCTCCTGCGACGAAGCGCAACTGGAGCAGAGATGTCTGCGTGCTCAGTTCGCCCTCAGCGACCGCCAGCACCTCGGCGATAGTGCCGGGGTGGTGCCCCACGTCCAGGCCCGCATCCCACAACGGATACAGCACCGAGCGGGCCAACTCTTCCAGATCCAGTTCCTCACCCTCGGCACGAATGAGCATCACGTCGACATCGGACCAGGTACACAGGTCGCGGCGCGCGTAGCCTCCTGTCGCCACCAGACAGAAGCTTGAGTCGAGCCCGCGCGCTCTCGCATCGGCACAGAGCGCGCGCAGGGTGTTGTCGACAGCAGCCGAGTAGAGCGCCGTAACACGAGTAGCTGAACGATCAGCGCCGCTCAGAAAACCGGTGACGCGTTCGCGTGCTGCCTTCAGGAACTCAGCGCTGCTCACCTGGACCCCTCAGCGCTCAGAGTCCGGGGCCACCCGAGCGGCCCTCTCGCTGAAATCCGCCACAGAACTGACCAACGCGGCGGCAATCAGGTGATGAAAGCCGCGAGTACGAACCCGCTGCTCC
>CAZEIY010000757.1:0-841 GCA_964512375.1 uncultured Rickettsiales bacterium
ATGACGACACCACGGGCGACGACGACACCGCGGGCGACGACGACTCCTCAGGCGACGACGACGACACCGCAGGCGATGACGACGACACCAGCGGCGATGACGCCGATTCGGACGGAGTCCCGGCGTCTGAGGACTGCGATGACTCGGACCCACAAATCACCGACCTGTGCCAGCACTGCCCCGGCAACTTCGACATCCAAAACCAGGCTGACACCTACCTGCTCAGCTGGTGCTCGAGCGTCGGCGGGTATCTGAAGATCGATGGGCAACCCGTCATCAGCCTGGCTGAGCTTCGCTACATACGCTCGGTGGGTGACTACCTCCAGATCGACAACAACGATGCGCTACCCAACCTCGATGGGCTCGAACGACTGACCACAGTCGACAGCTTCCTCGACGTGGTCGGCAACGCTCGGCTAACCAACATCGATGGCCTCGCCAATCTCACCAGCGTCGGCTCAACGGTCACCGTGAGCAACAACGACGCTCTGGTGGACATAGATGGCCTCTCTGGCCTCAGCACCGTCGACGGACCTCTGAACATCCAGAACAACGATGCTCTACTGGATGTCGATGGTCTCTCGGGCTTGAGCACTGTCAATGGCAGCCTCTACATCAGCAACAACCTGCTTCTTGCGAACCTCGATGGAATCGTTGGGCTCAGCAGCGTGAGCGGGTCTGTGTCAATCACCGGCAACGATGCGCTCGCCTCGATCGACGGATTCAGTGGCGCTGGTTTTGTCATAGGTGGGTCTCTCACCATTTCCAGTAATGACGCGCTGACCTCCATCAATGGCTTCGCGGGCCTCACCGACATGAGCGCCAACATCAGCATCTCGAG
>CAZEIY010000757.1:941-2055 GCA_964512375.1 uncultured Rickettsiales bacterium
CAATGACGCGCTGACCTCCATCAATGGCTTCGCGGGCCTCACCGACATGACCGCCCAAATCAGCATCTCGGGCAATGACGCGCTGACCTCCATCAATGGCTTCGCGGGCCTCACCGACATGACCGCCAACATCAGCATCTCGGGCAACGATGCCCTGGCCTCTATCGATGGTTTCGTTTCGCTACCCGTGCTGTTCGCGTCGCTGAGCATCACCGGCAACGATGCCCTGGTGAGTATCGGTGGTTTCTCGAGCCTGGTGTCGGTGCTGGATCACGTAGACCTCAGAGAGAACGATCTACTGACGAGCTTCAATGGCTTGTCCAGCCTCGCTTCGGTGGGTGGCTACCTTCGGGTCAACAACAACGACGCTCTCACAGACCTTGCCGGCTTCTCTGCGCTGAGCACTGTCGGCGAGTACCTGCAGATCGATGGCAACGCTGCACTCGTTGATCTGGATGACCTCGCAGCCCTGACTCGGGTGGACTGGGGGATTCGGGTGAATAACAACGACCTGCTTACGAGCATCAGCGGCTTGTCGGGGGTGACTTATGTCCATGATTATTACAGCCCGTATTGGTGGGATCCGGCTCAAGAACAGTGGGGGGGGGTCGGAATCTCCGGCAACGACGTCCTGTGTCAGCAGAGCGCGATCGATGCTTTGATGACCGCTCTCTCCGCGACCTGCCCCAACTGTAGCGTTGGTCCCGGTACCGACTCGGGCAACAACTCCGGCTGCTGAGGCGAGCTGCCCTCCCAGGGTATCGGTCCGATACCCGACCTTCGCGTATAGGTCCGATAAGAGGGGTTATGCTAATTCACCCGATCTATGGGGGACCCTTTGGGCCGTGATTGGGTCTTACCCCCTCCCCCCGCGGTTCTGTAGTGAACCTCAGGCCGACTCTCCTCACCCCCGGAGCCCCCTTGTCCTCTTTCTCAGCTTTCGCACTTCTTCCGACCCTGCTCGGCGCCCTCAAAGAGCAGGGGGTCGTCCGACCGACGGACATCCAGCAAGCCAGCATCGCGCCACTCCTCCGCGGTCAGTCCCTGCTAGGGGTGGCGGAGACCGGCAGCGGCAAGACCCTCGCCTACGTGCTCCCCCTGCTCCACCAGCTCA
>CAZEIY010000758.1:0-2053 GCA_964512375.1 uncultured Rickettsiales bacterium
GGATGGTGTCAGCTTGTGCGACGGCGACTGTGACGACAACGACGACACCATCTTCCCTTACGCAGCTGACATCTTCTGCGACGGAATCGACAGCAACTGTGGCAGTGACGACGCAGCCACAGAGGCCCTCGAAGTAGACACTGATGGTGACGGCTACCTGCCGTGCGCGCCGTACGTCGGCACCGACCCGACCATCCTCGGCGGTGACGACTGCAACGACATCAACGCCGGCCTCTACTCAGTAGACGCCGACGGTGATGGCTCGACCCTATGTGACGGCGACTGCGACGATGGCGACCCCAACCGCCTGCCCACCGCCACCGAAGCGGCCTGCGACGGCTTTGACTCAGACTGCGTGCCCGACCCCCTGGAGCAGGACACCGATCTCGACGGCCAGTTGCCGTGCGAGGGCGACTGCGACGATAACGATGCGAGCATGAACGGCGACGATGGCGACGGCGACGGCCGCAGCCCCTGCGGCACAGACGGCATTGCCGGCACCAGCGATGATGACTGCAATGATTCCGATAACACCGTCTACCCTGGCAACACCGAGCTATGCGATGGCATTGACTCAGACTGCGTCTTTGATGGGAACGAGAGCGACGATGACGGCGACACGTACGTCGAGTGCAGCCCCTGGGTAGGCTCCGATCTCGCGATTTTCGGTGGCCAGGACTGTGACGATACAGATCCCGCGCAGATCCCTATCGACGCGGATGGCGACGGCTCGGCTGGCTGCGCCGGTGACTGCGACGAGACCGATGCCTCTATCTACCCCGGCGCCCCCGATCTAGCCTGCGACGGCCTCGATACCGATTGCGTTGCTGATCCTGCTGAGGTGGACCACGATGGCGACGGCTGGCTCGACTGTCTCGGCTATACAGGCACCATTCCTGGCATCTCGGGCGGCGGAGACTGTGACGACACGGACGCCGCGCTGACTTCGGCGAATCTGGACGGCGACGCCTACACGATTTGCGCAGGCGACTGTGACGACACCGATCCACTGATCTTCCCCGGGGCTGCGGACGCGCCTTGCGATGGAGTTGACACCGATTGTGTGCACAACCCGGGCGAAGTCGACGATGACGGCGATGGCTACGTCGAGTGCAGTCCCTATCTCGGCACGGTCGTCGGAGTCAGCGGCGGCGGAGACTGCGACGACGAGGACAGCGGCAATCAGCCCGTCGATGTGGATGGAGATGGCGTTGCCGGTTGCGCTGGGGACTGCAATGACGGTGACGCGTCCATCTACCTTGGTGCACCTGACACGACCTGCGACGGCATCGACAACAACTGCGACAACGACCCCGCGGAGATCGATGGTGACGGAGACGGCTTCATGCCATGCAATGGTGACTGTAACGACGACGAGGCGAGCCACTTTCCCGGCGCCCCCGAGCTCTGCAACAACCATGATGACGACTGCAACGGATCACTGTCTGGCGATGAAATCGACAATGACGGCGATGGCGTGAGCGAGTGCAACCTAGACTGCGACGACTACGACTCGTCCATATTTCCGGGCGCCACCGAATTTTGCGATGGCGTGGACTCCAACTGCAATTCAGTGCTTGACGATCCCATCGACGGGGACGGAGATGGTTGGGAGATCTGCGGCACCGATGGCATTCCAAACACAGGTGATGAGGACTGTGACGATGGCGATGCAAGCCTCAACCTCACCGACCTTGATGGCGATGGCTTTGTTACCTGTCCGACCTATAGCGGTTCCGACTCCAGCATCTTTGGCGGTGCCGACTGTGACGACTATGACAGCGCTTCGTGGCCCGGAAACCCCACATGGGAATCCCCGCCCTACGCCACGGACATGGACTGCTTCGCTGAGATAGGCAACAACGTGGCCTTCATCTCTGAGACGGTGTTCGAGCTTGATACTTCGCGCGCCGGGCGAGCTGGCGACATCGACGGCGACACCCTCGGTGACCTCCTGATCGGCAATCATTTGGTGCTCGGCGCCACAGCTCTTGGCGCGGGGACGATCACCAGCGCCTTGGTGGACTTGACCTTTGTGGGTGCAGCCGGACTG
>CAZEIY010000759.1:0-2048 GCA_964512375.1 uncultured Rickettsiales bacterium
CCTCAGCCTTGCGCTTCTGCTCGGCTGCCCGTTCCTCAGCCTTGCGCTTGTTTTCGGCGATCTCAGCGCGACATGCATCGACGCGAGTGGCGAACGGGGTGAGGTCACCTCCCATTTCCTTGAGCCGCTGGGCCGAGCTCGCTACGACCGTGCATTTCGTCTTGCAGTGAGTCCTCGCCAGCAGCACCGCCCGAGCATCGTCGGCGGTCTTGCCTGCTTTCGCGAGCCGCCCGGCTGCATTGGAGGCTGCCTTGCACTGCCCGTCGCGAAGTGCCAACTCCATCTCGACCCGGGCGCTAAGCGCCGGCTCCACATCTCCCGCGATGGCCTTAAACAAGTCCAGGTTGGCCTGGCCACCCTCGCGGTCTCCCGTGCAGATCGAGATCAGCCCATGCCAGGCCAGCAAGGCCGGCTCGCCCGAGTCCTCGTTGCCCGCTTGCAGGTCAGCGAGCAGCTGGTTGGACTTATCGGATGCGAACAACTCCTTGCTCGGGTCCGAGCACTGCGCTGCGTACCAGGTGGATGCCTGCTCAATGAGTTTCTCGGGGGATGCCGCAGCAGCAGGTGATGCCCATGTCGAGCTAACCAGCAGGGCGAGCGCCACGAGGGCAGCTTGCAGTCTCGAAGAGGTGAAATGGAGTGCGTTCACATGTCCTCCTAGAAGTCGTCCTTGGAAGTGGGGCTGCTCTTGGTGCCGATGAAGCGTTCCTTGCCGCCCTCGACGCTGCGGATGAAGTACTCCAGCCTGGCAGGCTTCGCAGAGGACTTCGGCAGCACCAGCATCGCGGTCCACTGCGCCTTGCCCGGCACCTGGGCCATAGCCTTAGTGACCCACTTGCTGCCTGGCAGGCGCGCCGTCACCTCCACCTCGTCGGGCGAGCCCGGAACCGTCACGTTGAAAAGCGCGCGCGTCTGTCCCTCGGGGCTCTTGAGCCGCTTGATGGTCACCTCGACCTGGGTCCCAGGCGCGCTCTTCTTCTTTGGCTTGTCGGCACCAGCTCGGGCGGAGGCGGTGGACTGTGAGGAGGAGCGCGAGGTCCGGTCCGCAGGCACAGTACTGGCCACAGCTACCTCCAGCGGAGGGGCTGCGGGCAGGTCGAGGGACCTGGGGGACTTCTTCATCTTCACCTCGACGCAGCCCACGCCGCTCTCGTCGGCAGTGCAACGCAGGACCACTGCACCCTCAGTTGGGTGTTCCGAAACGACATATGCTGTTCTGCCTTGACCCGTAGCGACGATGCGGTGTGCCCAACAGCCAGACAGGAGCGCAACACTAAGAAGCAGCGCCACGCTCATGCATGCTCGAGCCGAAAGAATGCGATGGCTCGAGGAGTGATGCAGTGTTCTTTTGTTCGTGGAGTAGCTCACTTTCGGAACCTCTCGGGCACGGTCGCCTCATAACAGGCGTCAACTTGCGGGCCGTCCTCGTTGTCTACTGCGGGGCAGTAATAGATCTTGGATTCCAGGACCATTGACATCATCGGTGGTCCTGGCGAGACCGTTGACTGTACGAACCAGAAGTCACCCGTCGTATCCCGACTACCAGGGGTTGACGATGAAATAGTCAGACAACCGACTGATAAGGCAGCTGCAAATACCAATAAGGCACTAAGAACGGTCTTCATTGGGCTCCTCCTCCACGCTGAGGCAAAAACGATAGCAAAGCTAGAACCTCAAAGCTTGATGCTTGCCATGAGTTGCCTCACCAGGCCCGCAGGCCCGCAAGCCCAGAGGTCGTCCTCTCCCTCGTCGTCGAAGACAAAGCCAGCTCTCGTTAACAAGTCCAGCACCCACGGCTCGCGCCCTGCCTTGCACAGCCGAAACGACACCTCCTCGTCGGGTGCGCGGATACTGCACCCGCTGTTGCTCTGGTACCCGCGTTGGTACCCGCTAGGGTGAGCTTCGCTGCTGTTTGCCGCTGTTAGCTGCGCTTGGGTGTCCCCATCGAACGGTGTGCTGCTCTGGAAAGAGGTCCTGTGGCTCTGGTGGGCAAGATTCCCATGCGTCTCCGCCAAAACACCTGTAAACATAAGTAATGACAGGTGTCA
>CAZEIY010000760.1:0-2040 GCA_964512375.1 uncultured Rickettsiales bacterium
GCATGCGGATTGGGACTTCAAGACCATATGTTTGCTCTGGGACGCCGTTGTAGCCACTGTTCATCAGTATGGTACCGCTTGGTCGGCGTGGCGCCCCGCACGACCTACAGCGGCAGTCAGTGCGGTGCCGAGCCTGCCTCCCAAGCTAACCATGGAGGACATCCCGCTGGATCAGGTGCACGAGCTGCCCGGAGGGGTTTTCAAATGGGGCCGCTACCAGACAGCACCAGGAACTCAGAGTCGAGAAGAAGGCTGGACGCTTTTGAATGCACGCTGGCAGGAGGATCGCAAGGTCCGTATCAATATTCTTCGAGAGGTCGATGAGCACAGGAGCCAGAAGCCACAGAACCAACCAGGGGACAAGTTGACCCTGCGCCAGGGCGAGCAGGCCAAATGCTATACTGGAAGAGTTTGGCGATCCAGTGAGTCTTGGTCGTTTCAAGAAGATGGAACGGGTATATGTGTCAGCGCGAAGCTGAGCCCTGATGTCAGCATTCGTCAAAGTTACCCGCAGTGCGAGGCAAAGCTCTACAGGGCTATGCGCGCGGAGCACGTCAAACAGAAACGGGCCATTGCCAAAGCCGCGAAGAATAACGCAGCCCGAGCGGACGTCCCTAAGACTACCTCGGACATGATGGTAAAGGGCAAGAGCCCCGAGGGCAAGCTGGTGTATGCTTGGGGAGACCTGGACCGAGGTCGCGTAGAGGTGGAGGTCACGCCGCGTGCTGACCGCGCACCGGTGCAGGAGCAGGACTCTGAGTTCAAGCGCGCCGCCGCCCGAGAGTCAACGCCAGAGCGAGCTCTTCGCAAAATGATAGCCAAGGTCCGGACACTTCACACCAAAGCTGCGCGTGGTGAGCAAGCGCGCATCGTAGCAAAGGCTGTGGGTGGATCGGGCACGTCGAAGCCGCAGGCCGGCCACATGCCGGAAGCCGTTCACTCGCCGGCGCTGCGCACATTGAACGATCCCCAGGCGCTACAGCATGTTATAGCGGCCTACGAGTTCCTGTCCAGCCTTCGTCTGCATTATTGTTACAATTGCGATGAGCATTGGCCGGTATTTGATGTGGAGTGGCCACAGACCGGCGTGTCATGGGTCGGCGCTAAAGCAGGCAGGTGCGAGACCATCCAGCGCGCTGGCTTCCTCGCTTCACAGAAGGACGCCTCTCGCTGCAGCCGTTGCGATGGACCCACAGCCTACAGCAAGATGTATTGCGAAGAAAATCTGCAGCACCTTGGCCCGCGCCATCCAGCTTTGTCGGCCCTCACTTGGTATGAGTCTCTTCTCATAGCCCGGGTGCACCCTGTCATGTCCGTCATCACGCTCACAGCCACGGGACTCTTGTGCTATGCGGGCCACGTCTGCAACTATTATGTCAAGGTCATGGAGTGGGTTCGAGACTTGCCAGCAGTGCTACGAGACAAGAAGTGGTTCCTTATCAAGCGCCGCCGAAGCATCAGAGCCACAGCGACTGACGCCCGACAGAAAAAACCCACCACTGCCAATCGGTATAGACTCGAGGCGGCCATCCAGGAAGCACTTCTTTACCTCCCCAGGGTATATGAAGGCAGCGCGGTTGTGCCAGACGAGCTCAAGAGGTTTCCTTACGATACCGAGCAGGAGATGTTCGAGCAAGAGGAGGCGATGGATTTGAACGGCGAGGTCCACGTGTCTCAGGAGGTCTTTGCGGCGTGGTTTGACAGTGGTGCGGCGTCGGCGGCGAAGCGGCCCTGCGCTGCCGTTCTCCACCGCTACGCCTTGGACCAGCAAGGCGTCGACTTTAGGGGCTCCGTGTCAGCAGGCACCGCTTGGGAATTGTGCTGTCGTCTCTTGTCTGCACATGTGGAGCAGCACAAGCTCGGCACGAGAGACATTGCGCAGTTGTTGGTGTATTGGCTGGAGGAGTGTCAGGTGCCATCGCAGATGGGAGACGCTGTCTACGAGGGTATGCTGGCAGAGCTTAAGTCGAGGGCAAAGCGGGTAGAAACTGCCGAGGACGAGCAACTCATGAAGTGCCGCTGGGTCAGGCAAGCCATTCA
>CAZEIY010000761.1:0-2035 GCA_964512375.1 uncultured Rickettsiales bacterium
ACAGGAACAATTATCTGGTTTCCATCCCAGATGCCGATCTCTTGGGTGATGCGCTCGGCCATGCCCTTGGAAGATCCGCGCAGCGTTCCATGGCCCGCGTAGTCAGCCACCGCCGCAGCGAGCTGACGCCCAAGTGTGATGCCTGTTGGGTCTTTTTCGAGCTGCTGTACCACCCAGACCTGCCGTGTCACCTGGCTGATAGAGACGTTGGGGTAGATGTAGGCGCCCTCGAGTGAATAGCAGCCGTCACAGATATAAGTCTCTCCCTTTGTCCGCCTTCCGCCATCCTTTCCAGGGTTGGCGATGACACAGGTTCCCCCTTCAGTGGTAGGGCCCGCGAGCAGCGAAAAGCTCGGACACGTCATCTTGGACGTAATGGTCAGCAGACTAGCGCCTTGAAGACCCTTTCCGTCGCGTCGAGGCCAGTCTTCGCCGCGCTTGTTGACGGAGTACAGCCGATGTCCGTCATACGTCAGGATGGGCGCAGACTGGAGAGGATTGTCTGCAGCCAGAGAGAGCTGGATGTCGATCTCGTCGAGAATCCCAGGCTGACCCTTGTTTCCGAGCAAAGGTAGCCGCTTGTTCGTCTTCGAGATGACGCTGTCCCAAGCACATGGCATCTCAAAGCGACGGGCGATCGAAGTGTCAGGCGTTACCTGGGTTGGTTTTGACCGAGTCAATTTGCGTGCCATCAAGCCCCCGTTCCGCTGAAGAGTAACGGCTTATGGAAGATATCTGGTTGAGTCGAGCTCGTGAAGTGCATCGCAGATCAAACCAACTGCCTCTCGCAGCGACATTGAGCGCACTTCTTTCGAGGCTTCGGGCCACAGAGTGTGGCCATCGACCACCACCATGTCTGCCATCATGTCGTACTCGGCGACCGATCCATAAGGCAGTCGGTCTTGGAGCAATTCGAGCAGGTCATCCATCATGGACTACACCTACCTCATCAAAGAGGCGTGGTCAGGTGTAACGGAAAGCTTCTTTGCTCACCAACCCTTGAAGGGCGCGGCTGGCTGCGAGTTGTACGCGCGCTGTTTCTTTTTCCCAGACCTTCCGAAGCGCTCGGAGACGGGTCCGGGCAGGAAAGCCTCTGGAGAGTTGACGGCGTGCAAGGCCTTCGGGGCCAACACGGTCTTTTCGACGGAGAAGTCCTTGCCGACATCGAAGAGAGGTTTTGGGTCTACTCCCTGGGAGCGTAGCCACGCCTGCGCCATCTCGAGGTGCTCTTCGGTGATGCTCGAGTACACAGCTCCGAGTGCGCCGAGGACGACAGCGGTGTCGTCTAGGGGTCCAGGGATCGGGTCGGGACTCACTGTGTAGAGCAGTGCGCCGGCGATCGTGAGCTTGGGAGCGATGGGTGTGCGTGGATCTACCATGGCAAAGAACATCGCCACCGCTTCGGAGAGGAACGGCATCTTGGCGGCCATGGACTTCCAGCTCGAGGGCGCAGCTGGGTCTTTTGCTCGTATTGTGGAGATCTCAGCCGCTGTCGCTGGCAGGAAGACCTCCTCCACTTTGGCGACCAGGGGGTGCTGGGCACTGGGTTTGGGCTTGGCCTCGGGAGGGGCTTTGTCTTGGTCATTGAAGACAGCGGTAACAAAGAAGCCGCCCAAAGTGAGCGCGATAAAAAGTCCTGGATCCATGTGAACTCCGATGCTTCATCGTAGTCGATGAACGAAGAATCGACACGCGGTGTCAGTAATCGAGATTTGAGTCGTTATGGTATATCAGCAGTAACCAAGGCGATTCAATGGAAGCTAGCAAGATGATGGACTGGGCGTGGAAGGTGTTTACGCTCTTTGTAGGTCTCGCGTTGGTGCCGCTTGGAGGATGGATTTGGTCGACCCAGGGCCAAGTGACCAAGCTAGAATCCACGGTCGGCTATCAGGACAGGGAAATCTCCGAGCTCAAAGATGATCTCGAAAAAGAACAGGAAAAAGTTGGTGTGCTGATGACGACCAACACCGATGTCAGCTGGATCAAAAAAGAGCTCGATGACGTGGACGGCACCCTCAAGCGCATCGAAGACCGA
>CAZEIY010000762.1:0-2034 GCA_964512375.1 uncultured Rickettsiales bacterium
TGCGCGCGGATGCATGCGAAGCAGGGCGAGGTCCAGCTCGGCGTCGAAGGTCAGCAGCTCGCATCTGTGCGGGTGTACGAGGTCTTTTGTGTTGTTGCCCGTGGTGCGCTGTGGACGAGTGAAGATGACGAGTTCGTCGTAGGGGCGGGACGTCTGGTCATCGAGAATGACGTGGGCATTGGTGACCACCAGTCCGTCAGGCCGGATGATGGCGCCTGTGCCGCGGCCGGCGCGCTCGCCGGTCTTGCCGTAGATCAGCACGACCGCATCGGCGGTCTGCTGGTACAGCACCTTGTAGTCCATCTGCGGCGACGCCTCGCCCGAGCCGGCAGGCAAGAGGACGGCCATGCCGAGCAGTAGGTGAATCGCCAGGAGGGCGGGGCCACGCACAGCCCTCGCGGACCGCCGGGTAAAGGGCTGCTCTTTGTATTGAACTTGAAGTGGTCTCATTCGGATCTCCCACATTGAACACTAGCCTGAGGTAGGAGTCTGGGGGAAGTCCGGAGATGTCTGGCCGCTGCCTGGGTGCGGCCTGGCGCTGAGTTTGGGGAAGGGCTGGCCGCCACCGTGAGCGATATGGCTGCCGCGCGAGAGATGGTGCTGGGGTACACTCGATGGCTGCAAGGGAGGCGAGCACAATGACCACCGACCGACCGTCCGCCCTGTGGGTCTCCTTGATAGCCTTGTCTCTTCTGGCTGCCGGTACTGCTGATGCTGGCAAGCGGCGCCCCAGAGGGAACAGCGTAGACGACGCATTCGAGCAACTCGAGAGCCGCTTCAACCTGTACTTCCTTGACGCAGTGACCGGCAAGCCGGTTCCCGGTGCGACCGTCTCATTTGAGGGCAGCAGCCAGTCCACAGATGATGGAGGCTCGGTCAACTTTGCGATGCCCACTGACCTTGGTGCAGAGGACCGCCGGGCGGGCGAATTTCGCTGTGATGGCTACGTCAGCACCCGTTTTGAGGTCGAGTTCCTGTCTGGCCTTTTGTTCTTCAACCGCTACTCGGTCTCGCCGTCGTTGCCGGCAGGTCCCTTGCGGGTCGTCCTGGACTGGAGCGAGAAGCCCGGGGATCTCGATGCCCACCTGAAAAAAGAGGGCGCGTACCACATCTCGTACCGTGAGAAGATCAAGGTCGAAGACCAGGCAGCGCTGGACCGCGATGACACCGACGGACAGGGGCCCGAGACAATCACGGTTCAGCACCCCGATGACGGTGCTACCTACTCATTTTTCGTACACGACTACAGCAACCGCAGCTCCACCTCCTCGAAGGCCCTGGCCGCCAGCCGGGCGCACGTACGGGTGTACTCAGCGGGCGGTCTGGTGCAGAGCTTTCAGGTTCCTCAGGATCTGGAAGGCAATACCTGGAAGGTCTTCCAAGTCATCCAGGGTGTCGTCATGCCAGAACAAAGTACAGCCCGCTAGCTTCTCAGCGAACGGGCTGTACTTGATGTTCAGATGAGAGTCTGCTCTACCGCGAGGACTCCAGGGCTTCAATCTCTTTGTCCAGGTCCTGGAACTCCCGCTCAGCTCGCTTCTTGAGTGCCTGGCGCTGCTTGGCCGAGAGTGCGCTCATGGCGTCGAAGGCATCGGCAAAGGCCTTGGTGTCGAGACACACGTAGCTGAAGTAGCGGTCGTCTTCGAGAGCGCCATCCATCACTCGGGTGCCCGCCATGGTCGTCGATGCCACGCTCTTGGATACGTTGGTCACCTGCTCCTCGGAGAAGCTCTCTCCTTCGGCGGTACCCTCTTCGATGTAGTCCTTGACCAGGGACTTCACCTTGACCTCAAGGTTGCGCGATAGCTCACGCCGCGCTCGTTCGGTGGCGCCATCGCGGGCTGCCTGCAGGCTTCCCTTGAACTCATAGACGCCTGCTGAGCACCCCGCCTTGGGCGCAAGGAACCACTTGGGCAGGTTCTTCTCTTTTGGCGCAGCCGTGGTGCTGGTCTGCTGCTTGGCGCAGCCTGCGCACAGCATGGCAGCGATTCCTAGGATCAAAAAAATATAACGGGTCATTATCCCCTCCATGCT
>CAZEIY010000763.1:0-2033 GCA_964512375.1 uncultured Rickettsiales bacterium
CCACTCGGGTCTCGCTGATCCAGACGACTCGCTGATCCAATCCTCGACTCAAGAGGCCCTCGCAGAATGCGTGGCACACTTTCTTGTTGAGCGGGAAGATCGGATCGACAAAGCCGATCTGTCGGGCGCCAAATCGCCAGTGCAGGCTGGCGTATTCTTCGACCACTGCCTCGGGGCTCCTTCGACGGTACCCTGCTCCTGCATGTAGTAGAGAGCAGAACTCACAGCGATAGGGGCAGCCTCGTGACGCTGACATGACCAGCGTGGGCTTGGCGAGATCGGCCAGCGGCAGCAGGCCATAGTTGTGAATGGGCAGGTGCTCCCACGCTGGTAGGGGCAGGGAGTCCAGATCGGTGATGAGGGGTCGCTCGGGGCCTCTGCAGATCTCCCCGACACTGTTTCGGTAGGACAGCCCTGCGACTCCATCCAACTCGTCTCTGGCGGCCCCGTTGGCCAGCGAGTCGAGCAAGTCAGCGAACGTCTGCTCTCCTTCGCCGTGGACCACGACATCGACCGAACCCCAGTTCAGCACGTCCTCGGCGAAGAAGTCGGCGTGGATGTTGCCGGCGACGATGCAACAGGATGGGAGAAGCCGGCGTACTCGTGCCGTGAGCTGCTCACAGACCTCTGCCGCGGGGGTGAGGATGCCAACTCCGACCACATCTGGCTTGAAGTTAGCGATACGGTCGGCGAGTTGCTCGCTGGTTGCACCACTGACGAACTGGTCATAGGCCCGCACCTTGTGTCCTGCTTGCTTTGCGACAGCGCACAACGAGGCGACTCCCAGAACCGGCATCGGCTCGAAGAGTTGTGAGTAGCGGCCCAGTTGGCCCAGGTCCATCGCGCTGTTGATCAACGCGACCCTTAGTGACTTTCCGGCCATCAGATGAAGTCTCGGTTCACCCTGGCGGAGGAGAGGTAGTGGAGCAGTTCGCGGCTACTTGAGAAGAAGTCGGAGGGAGTCCTAAGCAGCCTCCGTATCCGCCCGGCGAACCAGGCCGGCCTGAGGTAGAAGCGACGATAAAATAGTCGCTCGTGAGAATACAGGTCGTCTTTGCCCTGGCGCACTCTAGCGCTGCTGGATTTGGTCTTCTTCGAGGCGCTCTCACTGTACAGCCTGGTCCCCGGCCAATGCTGGAGTTGAGTGACAATCACCCAGTCGAGATCGAGCTCAGCAGCGAAATCAGCTGAGGCGCGAACCTCAGCTCGGTCTTCTCCTGGTGCCCCGACGACGAAGAAGCCACTTACTTCGATCCCGGCAGCCTTGAGTGCATTGACCCCTGTGCGGATGTCACTGATGCTGAGTCCTTTTTGCCATTCCTGGAGGCGTTTCGGATTCCCCGATTCGATCCCCACATAGGCCCGTCGGCACCCACCCTCGGACATCGTGATCGCGAGCTCCGCATCCACACGGTCCAGGCGGGTCAGGCAGGTCCAGCGCAGCAACGGTAGCTCGACCTGGAGCCAGCGACATAGCTTCTCTATCCGGTCTCGCTCGAGGGTGAATGTGTCATCTAGAAAGCGGACATTGCGAATGCCGCCATCCCATAGTTGGCGCAGCTCAGCGGCCAGGTTCTGCCAACTTCGGAAGGCCATCTTGCGGCCATACGCGCGCACACAGAAGCTGCACGAGTAGGGGCACCCGCGTGCGCTGGTGACGACACCGATGGGACGGGGGACAAAGGCTTCGTTGTAGTCATCAAGGTTGACCAGCCGATGGTCGGGAAAGGGCAAGGCCTCAAGGTCTTCGATTCGGGACGCTGGAGGTCCGGCGATGAGTTGACCTCTGGAATCGATGAAGACTAGCCCCGGCATGAGGGGCTCACTGCATCCTTCAGAGAGCTGTCTGGACAGTTCGAGCAGGGTCTTCTCAGGCTCTCCCGACAGGACATAGTCGATGCCAGGATGGGCAGCGATCTCCGCGGCGTTCTCGCTGGGGAGGTGGCCAAAGATGACAGTGCGAGCGCTAGACGACGCTTCGCCGATGCTACGGAGCATCTCCAGATCGTTGGGCAGGATCTCGAATCCAGCTA
>CAZEIY010000764.1:0-2031 GCA_964512375.1 uncultured Rickettsiales bacterium
GCAGCCCTTTTCCGGGCGCTTCCGCCATCTGGTCGTGGTGGGCGCGGGCACGGTGCTCGCCATGCTGCCGGTGTTCTTCTGGAAGTGGTACGCCCTCGGCCACCCCTTCATGCACCCCAGCCAGTACCCGCACTTCCAGGGCTTTCGGCCGGAGTTCGTGCACCACCTGCTGGGCTGGGAGTTCAGCTTCAACGGCCTGTTCAACTGGCCGCTGCACACCGATCTGGTGCGCACTCCGCACTTCGGCTACCCCACCTACCTGCTCTTCCCCCTGGTCACGGCCCGTGCGCTCGGTGTGTTTGGCTCTGCGTTGGTGCTCGCCGGGCTCGGTGTGCTCTGGAAGGAACGTCGCTCTCTGGCGCTGATGCTCCTGCTGTGGATGCTGCCGGTCTATGTCCTCTTCGGACCTCAAGAGAACTGGGAGGAGGTCAAGATGACGTTCATGTTGCTGGCCTGGCCGCCCCTGGCGCTGTTCCTTGCCCTGGGCCTGCGCTGGTCCTCAGAGGTCCTACTGCGTGGCTGGCGTCCCCGCCTGCAGTTGGTGGCTCTGGTGCTGGCCGTCGGCCTGGGCGTCGCAGGGCTTGCCTCGGTGCATGTGCCTCAGGACGAGCGCTGGTACGTGCGCTTTCCCAACGCCGATCTCGACAAGAATCCTGCGGCGCAGGAGGGTCTGGCCGAGGGCGAACGCAACGACTGGACGTACTTTCAGAGCTATGAGACAGAGGCTGAGATCCAGCGGGAGCGAGCCAAGCTTAGCGAGGCGGCGCTGTTTCCTGCGATCTACCTGCCGCTCAACTGGGACTTCTCTCGCGAGTGGAGCGAGATGCGAGGTGAAGTGGGCGAGCGGGAACTCGAGGTGCTCGAGATCTGGGGCTACATCTACGGGAGCCGCCGTTGAGTGAGGTAGGCACAGAACTGGCTGACGGTGCGGTCCGCATCACCTTGCTGCGTACGTCCTGTTTGTTGATCGAGTACGCCGGCTGTACGGCGATTACCGATCCCTGGTTCCGCAACACGATGCGCGGCCTGCCGGTGTTCCGAAAGCCGGGTATCGCGCTCTCTGACTTGCCTCGCATTGACTACGTGTTCGCATCTCATCTGCACCGTGACCACTTTCACCGCGCTGCGATACGGGCCATGAACAACCCAGCCATGGAGATTGTCGGCACCGTCGGCACGGCCGTTCACTGCAGCTCCCTTCGTGTACGTACGGTCCACGATCTGGCGCCCTGGCGGCAGGTGACGGTGGGCCCCTTTACGGTGCATGCCACTCCCTGCGAGCACACAGGTCCTGCTCCCGCCGAGGTGAACTTCATCATCGACTGCGGTGAGCTGCGCTTGTTCTTTGGCGGCGATTGTCGCTGGAGCAGCGCATTTGCTGAGATCAAGAAGCGGTTCTCTGGAATCGATGTAGCCATGCTGCCGGTGGGCGGCACACTGATCTTCGGTACCCGCACCACCATGGACCCTGGCGATGCGGCGCGTGCCAGCGAAGTGCTGTCGCCCCGCTTCGTGATCCCTATCCACGAGGGAGGGGAGTGGATGCCCGTGCCCCCCGCCAGCTGGCATCCCGGACGCTTTGCGCACTTCGAGGTAGCGCTGGCCGAGAGTGCTTCTACGAGTCAGGCCCGGGTGCTCGCACCCGGCGGTTCGGCGACCTTCACTGCGGCCGGTTAGCGCGCGGTCAGGGCCTCAGGCGGCTTCGGTGTCCGCCTTCTTGGGAGCTTCATCCCAGTCGTCGGGCCAGACGCCCTCGTCGATGGGGCAGAATTCTTCTTCCTGGCGCAGCAGACGGCTGGGCAGGTTGATGTCCTCGCGGGCGAGGATCTCTTTGAGTTCGTCTTTGAAGAGGCGACTGTGGAAGTCACGCACTTTCTTGAGGTCGGGTCGCGGCACGGCGGCGACCTTGAGCACAGCGTGGATGGCCGTGTGATAAGTGCAGAACACGCCCAGGCCCGCGAGGTAGCGGGGCAGCGAGATCGGCTTGCCAGCGTTCTTTCCTCCGCAACAACGTCCCATCAGGCGCTCGCC
>CAZEIY010000765.1:0-2028 GCA_964512375.1 uncultured Rickettsiales bacterium
GTGCTGCAGGACTTCGACGGCGATGGCTCTCTCGACGCGGACGATTGTGGTCCTGCCGATCGAGCCCGGCTGAGTTTTGGGACAGGACGGGGGCGTGGACTGTCCGTAGGAATTGTTACCCCAGCATTGAATCGCGCCGCTCATGTCGATGCCGCAGGTGTGATTTGAACCGGACGTATAGGAAGGCGAGCAGCAGCGAGGCAAGCAGCAGCGAGGCAAGTAGCAGCGCGACTTCTTGAGGTCTGAGTTTGGCCAGGCTCGTGTTGCTGAACAGGCCGGAACTCCCGATCAGTTCGTCCGAGCAACTGTCCTCCCCCAGCTCGACCGTCACCTTGAACTTCTTGGGGTTGATGACACCCTCGGGAAGACGATAGATGACCTCGTAGGCGCGACGCAGGTTCTCGAACCGGGCCTGGACGACCTTCAGCAGTGCAATGGGTTCCGGGCCGGCCATGAAGCTGTCTCGCCCGCCCTGCAGGCTCGAGGTAATGGCGCGGAAGGAGCGCGTGTCGACCACCTCCTGCTGTGTGCTGCGGATGCTGCAGTCGGGGTGCAGTTCACCTTCCAGCCTGTAGCCATCGGTCTCGCCGGTGGTGCCGACGGCCAACATATAGAGCTTGAAGTTGCCACTGGTCGCTTCGCTGGTCTCTCGCACGGATTGGACGATCTGCTCGGTGAGTTTCTCGTTGTCACGGCAATTGTGGACGCGGCGGCCAGCGTCCATGGTCATGCCGTTGAAGCTGTCCGTGACGACGATGAGAACCGCCTGCCGCCGCTCCTCACCCGTGTAGGACTGGGCGTTCTTGCGGATCTGCTCCATGTTCCAGTCCATCGCATGGTAGAGCGCAGCGTCGTTGCCCTGAGGCTCGAAAACGACCACTTCTTTCAGGGCATCTCTGACAACGCTTCGGTCATCGCTCCGGCCGGTCATGAAGCCTGATTCGAGCTCGGAGGTGAAGCCCGAGATGTAGACCTCGTCGTTGCTGCCGAACAGGTTCTCGTTCCTGAGTTGGTTGATCTTGTTGGCCACCATTTTGATCTTGGAGCGCATCTGCACCTGTTCGAACTCGATCACGAAATCAGCCATGGACTCTGTCAGATCGAGGGCGAAGTACACGTCGTAGCGGACAGGGTCTCCGCCCAAGCTCGCGCCTTCCGCCGCTTCGTTCTGGGCAGCCTCGGTAAAGACGTTCTTGCTCTGCCGCACCTTGAACGTCTCCATGCTCCGCTCGACCTCTACGTTGTCGATGAACACCTTGAAGTGTGCAGCCTCGAGGCCGGGCACCTGCTGCTGGTTCTCATTGAGTACAGAGACGCCCAGTCTGTAGCTGTCACGAGGTGCAGCGGAATAGCAGTAGGTCGTGACGGACTTGGCCCACTCGTCATCTACCTTGATGTCTGGCGCCGCGTCGCTCGTCTCTACCGTGACTCCAAGCTCTTCTGCCAACTTCCTGTCGACCGGATCACGACAAGGCCACACGGGCCCTGAGACGACATCACTATTTCTTTCGATGAGGCCAACGTCCCATTCAGCGCACGTTATGCAAACCCCCTGGTTCCCGTAGCCGTAGCGCGAAGTTTCTACTCTGTTTACATGCCCGCGTTTCAGGTGCGGCAGCATTTGAGACGTGAGAAAGTCTCTGAGCCACTGATTGGTTTCATCTCTCTCGCTGTAGAGGATCTCGGTGGGAAACTTGCAGGGTTGCTCAGCCTCGTCTTCTGCTGCCTCGGTGTCTTCCGCCATCACCCGCGGAGGAAAGGACAGCAGCAGGCAAGCGAGCAACAACAGCACCCACAGCTTCCCGGCCTTCATCACCACCTCCAAACACGAAGACTAGCGCAGCCGGTCCTTACCCAGATCACACACTTTGGCTGGGCTGAGTGGAAGGAGAGTGGAAAAACGGCGCTGCCCCCTCCTCCCCCACTAAGGGCAACATCAAAACACCCCGACGAGCCCCAATGACAAGCCACCTGGCCTGGGTGCGATGGTCGGCATCACAAAGCCGCGGTGAGGGGACTTAGCCGGGG